>JBHACK010000068.1:0-3088 GCA_041854545.1 Acinetobacter sp.
CTCGAACTCATGACCAAAAATAAAAAATCCTAAATCAAATGATTTAGGATTTTAAGAATTTGGAGCGGGAAACGAGACTCGAACTCGCGACCCCAACCTTGGCAAGGTTATGCTCTACCAACTGAGCTATTCCCGCATGCCGTATATAATACATCATCAAAAAAATATGTCAAATAAAAAAATCAAAAAAATGATTTAATTGTTTAAAATAAAATCATTATTAAGTAAAAATAGTGTAAAACGAAGGAGAATGGATGATTTTTACCAAAAAGTACATTAAAATAGAGTCATTCTCAACAAATAACGTCAGCGTGAGTGTTATGAGCCAAACAAATAAAAAAATTCCCCATGTTCTTGTGATTATGGACGGTATTGGGCATCGTGAAGACCCGAAAGACAATGCCTTTTTATCGGCGAAAACCCCAAATTTAACCATGATGAAACAAAAACATCCACATGGTTTAGTGTCTGGTTCAGGTGAAGATGTGGGCTTACCTGATGGACAAATGGGAAATTCAGAAGTTGGACATATGAACTTAGGTGCAGGACGCATTTTATACCAAGATTTTACACGAATTACCAAAGACATTCGTGAAGGCAAATTTTTTGAGCATGATGTCTTAGTCGATGCAGTCGAACAAGCCAAAGCGAACAATGGTGCTGTTCATATTATGGGCTTATTATCGCAAGGCGGTGTTCATTCACATGAAGACCACATTCAAGCGATGTGTGAACTGGCACTAAAACGTGGTGCAACGGTTTATTTACACGCCTTTTTAGATGGTCGTGATACTCCACCAAAAAGTGCTGAACCAAGTCTAAAACGTTTTGATGATTTATTTGCTCAATATCCAAATCAAGGTAAATTAGCAACCATGATTGGACGTTATTATGCAATGGATAGAGATAATCGTTGGGAACGTGTGGAGCAAGCCTATCGTTTATTAACTGAAGGCGTAGCGGAACGTGTGGTTGATACAGCGATTGAAGGTTTAAATTTAGCCTATCAAGCAGATGAAACTGATGAATTTGTGAAAGCAACTCGTATTGGAGATGTTGCTAAAGTTCAAGATGGCGATAGTATCGTATTTATGAATTTCCGTGCTGACCGTGCCAGAGAATTAACTCGTGCATTTGTGGAACAGGATTTTGCAGGGTTTGAACGTCAAGTTGTGCCACAACTCGCAAAATATGTGATGCTGACACGCTATCAAGCAACTATTAATGCTCCTGTTGCCTATATGCCAGAAGAGTTAAAAAATTCATTAGGTGAATATTTATCAAATTTAGGCAAAACGCAATTACGCATTGCAGAAACAGAAAAATATGCACACGTTACCTTCTTCTTTAGTGGCGGTCGTGAAGAAGAGTATGTAGGCGAAAAACGCATTTTAATCCCATCACCAAATGTTGCAACCTATGATTTAAAACCTGAAATGAGTGCATATGAAGTCACTGACCAATTAGTCGATGCGATTAATTCAGGGGAATATGATTTATTAGTCGTCAATTATGCTAATGGTGATATGGTCGGACATACAGGCGTGTTTGATGCCGCAGTCAAAGCAGTCGAAGCAGTCGATACTTGTTTAGGTCGTGTATATGATGCTGTTATGGCAAATCAAGGGCATATGATTATCACCGCTGACCACGGCAATGTGGAGCAAATGCAAGATTATGAAAGTGGTCAAGTGCATACACAACATACCACAGACCCAGTGCCATTTATTTATGTGGGACAGAAGTCGGCAACCATTGAACAAGGTGGAATTTTAGCTGATATTGCACCGACTTTATTAAACTTGATGAACATTCCTGTACCTGCGGAAATGCAAGGTAAGAATTTAATCCATTTAGTTGATTAGTTAAAAACTGTTGTAAGGTAATGTTACACAAGGCAAATCTGAGTTTTTCGGATTTGCCTTTTTGTTGTTTTTAATAAGATAAACGCTGTAAATGGGGCTGAATGTGATATGATAGCGTTTATTGAGTTTTATTTGGGCATGATGATGAAGAAGTTTTTTACACGTTCGTATTTAATGGCTTGCTGTGCCGTACTCAGCATGGGCTATAGCCATGCGTCATTTGCAATGGACTATGGACTCGAATTAGAAGATGAAGTTGTAACAGAAGTTCCTGTAGAAGCGATTCAAAAATTTGTTGAAGTATTTAGCCTTGTACAAAAAAACTACGTACAAAGTGTCAATGATGAACAATTATTTACCAATGCAATGCAAGGTTTGCTCAAAGGTTTAGATAATTATTCACGTTATCTCCCTGCTGAAGATTATAAAGAACTGGTCAAATATACAGAAGGCGAATTAGCAACCGTTGATTTTGATTTAAGCTACACCCCATTACAACAACAATGGCTGATTGAAAACTTAAAGCCTGATGCAGATTCCTTTAAATTAGGGCTAAGAAATGGAATGCCTATCAGTAAAATTGGCGATAAATCCTTAGTAGGGCTAAATATTGACCAAGTCAAAGAACTATTAACAGGGCAAGTGGGTTCAAAAGTTACAGTACAATTAGGCTTACAAACTAAACCTATTCAATTAATCTTAAATAAAAAGAAAAGTATAGATGTACAAGGGCAGTTAATGGCAGATGGACGAGTGTTAGTCATTCGTGTTCCATTATTTACCCAAGATACAGCCAATGATATTAAACGTATCATTGAAGATTTTTCAGGCTATCCGATTCAAGCCTTGATGTTAGATTTACGCAATAATCCAGGGGGATTATTATCATCTGCAGTAGAAACAGCCGATTTATTTTTAGACCAAGGCTTAATTGTTACCACTAAAAGCCGTGCTGAAGGTAATCAAAGTTTTAGAGCGATTGCAGGTAAACCATTAACGCAACCGCTTGGGGTATTGATTAATGCCAAATCAGCATCTGCGGCAGAAGTTCTCACGGCAGCATTGCAACAGAATCGCCGTGCATGGGTGATGGGTGAAAAAAGTTATGGCAAAGGCGTTGTACAAAAAGTATTGCCATTAAATTCAGGTGATGCGGTTTCTTTAACTGTGGCGGATTATTATACGCCTGATGGTAAACAACTCGAAGGTGCAGGGATTGAGCC
>JBHACK010000069.1:0-12447 GCA_041854545.1 Acinetobacter sp.
GCTTGATATTGCTCAAGTTGTTGTTGCTGTTGTTTTAATTCAGTCAGTTGCTGTTGTTGTTGCTGTTTTAAAGCATTAAATTGCTGTTGTGTGTGGTGCGATTGTTGTTGCGTTTGACGTACCAACTGTTCAAAATGCTCTACATTTTGCTCAAATTGTTCTAGCTGAATATCCAACAACTGCAATTTTTCTCGGTCATGTTGTTGCTGTTGCTCAAGTTGTTGTAATTGCTGTTGATATTGTTGATATAAATTCTTCTTTTGTACCACTTGAGCGGTTAATTCTGCCAATACTTTTTCGGCATTTTGCCATTCTGTTTGCAAAGGTGCAGATTGTTGTAATAATTTTTGAAATTCTGTTTGACGATGTTGCCATTCGCTGTCCAATTTATGCAATTCGACACGCACATCTTTAAACTCATCGCTTAATGCAGTCAGTTGTTGTTGATATTGTGTTTGTTGTTGTTGATTTTGTTCAATTTGATAGGACAACATCTCCACTTTTAAACGATGAATCTCTTGTTCTAACTGCTTATATTGAATCGCAGTTTTGACCTGACGTTCTAAGGTTTTGAGCTGTTTTTCTAATTCGCTATCAATATCATGTAATCGAGATAAATTTTGCTCTGCTTGCTCCAAATGTTGTAAAGTTTCCCGACGACGTGCCTGATAACGAGAAACGCCGGCCGCTTCTTCCACAAAAATCCGCATTTCATCTGGTTTTGCATCGACTAAACGGCTAATCATGCCCTGTTCAATAATGGCATAAGAGCGTGGCCCTAAACCCGTTCCTAAGAAAATATCAGTAATATCACGACGACGGCAACGAGTTCCGTTTAAAAAATAATCAGATTTACCATCACGATTGACTTGACGGCGAACCGATAATTCGCTGTACGCATTATACGCACCGCCCAATTTGCCATAAGTATTATCAAAACGTAATTCCACACTTGCCACGCCCACAGGTTTACGATTTGCCGTCCCTGTAAAAATCACATCTTGCATTGAACCGCCACGCAACTGACGTGCAGAAGATTCGCCCATCACCCAACGAATGGCATCAATGACATTGGATTTCCCACAGCCATTTGGCCCTACAACCGCTGTGCGATTGTCTTTAAAATGTAACGTGGTACTATCGGCAAACGATTTAAAGCCCGAAAGTTTTAAACTACTTAAACGCATGATGATGGTCAAATATGAAAATTTTAAAAAGCTGTATCATAGCATTTTTCACTTATGCTGAATAGCGAAAAATGATGATTTTTACTTGAACAGTAGATTACATTTTGTTAAGATAATAAATCGGATATGATTTAAAATAAAAACAAAGGTGCATAAAGGATAGTTGATGATGATAGAATTAATGATAAATACCTTATTACCCTTAATTTTATGTATTAGTAGCGGATTTTTTCTTAAAAAATACCAAGTTATTGCTGATGAATTTTGGACAAGTTGCGATAAATTAAATTATTATCTGTTATTTCCTGCTCTATTGTTTTTAAGTTTATCGAACTCTCCTTTACAGTTTTCACAATTTATTCCCTTAATTATTTGTATCAGTTTAATCCTTACGGGTGCATTTATTCTGCTTTATCTACTAAAATTTTTCGTCAATATTCCATTACAACGCTTTGGCGTATATATGCAAAGTAATATCCGCTTTAATACTTATATTGGATTAGCTATTATTGCATCATTATTTCAACAACAAGGATTAACCATTTTTTCCATTATTATGGCACTCTTTATTCCGTTAATTAATATTTTTTCTATTCTTGCATTTTTAGAGAATCGACAATGGGCAATTATTCCTATTTTAACATCATTATTTAAAAATCCATTAATTCTTACCTGTATCATTGCCATTTGCTTTAATGGGTTACAGGTTCAGCTTTGGACAGGTGTACACGATTTTTTAAAATTACTTTCACTTGCCAGTTTACCTTTAGGATTATTATGTATTGGTGCAAGTTTGCAATTTAAACAACAACATCAACACGATTATAAAATTATCCTACTCAATACTTTATCTCGATTGCTAGGTGTACCAATCATTGCTTATTTACTTTGTACGCAACTGGGGATTATTGGATTAGAGCGACAAATTATCACCTTGTTTTTTGCATTGCCAACCGCACCAAGTGCCTATAGTTTAACTCGAGTATTTCATGGAGATACAACTTTAATGGCAAATATTATTAGCCTACAAACGGTTGTGGCAGGCATTACTTTACCTAGTATAGTGCTTTTATTAATGAAATTTAATTAGGGCATGGTGATAATTTAAATCACCATCCCTATAATTTATTTTTGTTTCTTTGCCATACATAAATTATAACGGCGTTCTACATTACTCGCATACCAATTGGTATTATAATCTTTAGAGAGTTTAGGGCCTGAAATTACCACTTCAGGCATAATAGCATAAGGTGCTTTTTTCTTGGTTTTCTCTTCATATAAGCGTATGATAGTTTTATAGGTTTCTGTGCTTTCAAATTTTTGTGTTTTTTCACGTTTTAAATCAAAACGGATTTGGCGGTCAGTTAAAGCAATCTTATTTTTTTGAAAATAACTTAATAATACTTTTTCAGATTGACTTTTATCTGAACGCACATCTCCACCTTTATCATATAATAATAAATCGCCATCTAAAGAGAGTTTTTCGCCAGATAATGTACTTAACATTTTTTGGAATGACGCATTACGGCTAGAATAAATCCCAGAGTTATAATCAGCAAAACGATATAAAGGTTTATTATAATCCGCTGGATAGACCATTAAACGTTGAATCCCATAATAAAGCCCCCCATATTGGCTATATAAATCACGTCTTAAATCTTCATTACTCATTGCAGAACGGCGATTTTCTTTGGCATAATCAATATGGACTTGCATAGAACCCAAGGTTGTAATGGGGTTTAAACGTTCGGAAATATCGCCCCCTACCACTTTGGCAATATCCGTTAAGGCATTGACTTTATAATGTTCGCTAAAATAGGCAAACATTTCTCGGTATAATTCGTCTAATTGTCGTTCGGTTTTAACTTTACGAATGCGATTGGCAAAGTTGTCGTCCTTGCTTGGGCGTGTGGTCAGCATATTGCGGAATAATCCTGCAACTTTTGTGCCTAATTTATCTTCTAAACGTTGGTCGATTTCTTTTAAGGATTTTTCACCTAAGCCCGGTACAACAGGGTCTGCCACAAAGTTTGATTCTTGGTCAACCACAGCAATGACCGCACAAACATTTTCCATATTTCGTTCAATATCAAATCCTTGCATAATGTCGCTAATGTCTTTTGCCCATGATGATGAATCTTTTACATGACTTGGCATCAATTTTGCAATTTGAGTTGCAGATAAATTTGGGTCGATTTTGCTAGTAGGCTGACCGCACGCTGTCAAGACACTACCGCCCAGTATCCATAATGATGCAAGATAAAGTTTGCGAAAAGAAAACGTAGCCATAGAACAACTCAAAATAAAAAAGCAAAAAATCGAGAATTATCTCCATAGTATGAAGTCTGTGCTTGGCTTGTCAAGAGTGATTTTTATCACAGTTTAGTTATTTTTATTTTCAATGATTTTCATTTATTTTTCTAATGGTCTGTGAATACCAATCAGTTTATTATATTTTTTCGTATCACTTCGATGTCATTGTGTTAATAATTGTCTATTTTAGGCAAAGATAAATGGTTTTTTTAAGTTTTTATCCATAAAACAATCGTATAATTTTATCATCATAAATTTTGATATGGATTATTTTTATACAAAATTAGCTATTTTGCTTAGGTCTATCTTAAATTGGTCTGTTTTTTCTATTAAATTATACCAATTTTTGCTTAAATTGGTCTGTTTTGTTCGACTTTCATCGTATGCTATTGACATTTTTTTGCGATTAACACTACTATTCACCATCACAATGACAAAATTGGTATAACAAAAATCTTATTGGTCAGACCAATTATTTAATGTGATGTAGTTTTAAACTTTTGTATATATCAATGGAGATATATGACACAATGCAAAAATGGCAACAAGTTTATGACCCGATGAATAACATCTGGTTATCCAGTGCGGTTGCACTGATTCCTATCGTTTTTTTCTTTTTGGCGTTAGCTGTTTTCCGTCTTAAAGGCGTTGTCGCAGGAACAATTACCGTTATTCTTGCGTTACTGGTGTCTTTGTTCGCTTACGGTATGCCAACTGAAATGGCATTTGCGTCCATTGGCTATGGTTTCTTCTATGGTTTATGGCCGATTTCGTGGATTATTATTGGTGCGGTCTTTTTATATAAAGTGTCGGTCAATACTGGGCAATTTGCCGTTATCCGCTCAAGTATTTTATCTATCACCCAAGACCAACGTTTGCAAATGTTATACGTTGGTTTCGCTTTTGGTACCTTCTTAGAAGGTGCTGCTGGCTTTGGTGCTCCTGTTGCAATTACTGCGGCGTTGTTGGTTGGTTTAGGCTTTAAACCATTATACGCTGCTGGTTTATGTTTGATTGTGAATACTGCTCCTGTTGCGTTCGGTGCGATGGGGATTCCAATCATTGTTGCGGGTCAAGTTTCTCATGTCGATACTATGCACATTAGTCAGATGGTAGGTCGTCAATTACCATTTATGGTGTTGATTGTCTTATTCTGGATTATGGCGATTATGGACGGCTGGCGTGGGATTAAAGAAACATGGCCTGCAGTATTAGTGGCTGGCTTATCGTTTGCGATTGCTCAATACTTAACATCGAACTTTATTGGCCCTGAACTGCCAGATATTACCGCTGCGATTGCATCGATTGTCAGTTTAACGATTTTATTAAAATTCTGGCAACCAAAACATATTTTCCGTTTTGATGATGAAGATACGCATAAAGACGAAAAATTGGTTGAAGAGTTAAATAAAAAATATACAACTGCTCAAATTGTGAAAGCGTGGACGCCATTTGCGATTTTAACGTTAATGGTAACGATTTGGAGTGTTAAACCGTTTAAAGCGTTATTCCTTCCTGCAAAAGGTGACCAGCCAGCTGGCCCATTAGCAGATTGGGTGTTTAACTTCCAAGTGCCTTATTTGCATAATATGGTAGAAAAATTACCGCCTGTTGTGCAAAAAGTTACAGAATATGCAGCGGTGTATAAGTTTGATTGGTTCTCTGCAACAGGTACAGCGATTTTTATTGCTGCAATTTTAAGTATCATTTTCTTAAAAATGAAACCTGCTCATGCAGTAAAAACCTTTGCTGAAACGTTAAATGAGTTAAAAATCTCTATCTTGTCAATTGGTATGGTATTATCATTTGCGTTTATTGCAAACTACTCTGGTATGTCTGCAACATTAGCGCTTGCTTTAGCTCATACTGGCGATGCGTTTGTGTTCTTCTCGCCATTCTTAGGTTGGATTGGAGTATTCTTGACAGGTTCGGATACGTCTGCAAATGCGTTGTTTGCATCGTTACAAGCAACAACAGCTCAACAAATTGGCGTGCCTGAAGTGTTATTAGTTGCTGCAAACACCAGTGGTGGGGTAACAGGTAAGATGATTTCTCCACAATCGATTGCGATTGCGTGTGCTGCCGTTGGTTTAGTCGGTCGTGAGTCTGATTTATTCCGCTTTACGGTAAAACATAGTATCATCTTCACCATTATGATTGGGGTGATTATTACACTTCAAGCCTATGTGTTCCCTTGGATGATTCCGGGTCAGTAATAGGTTATTCCCTGTATCATTAGCGATGAAGAGTCCGCATTATGAAAGTATCTGAAAAAATTATTCAACAGTTAAAGCAGTTGATTCATCAACAGCAGTTGCAAGTCGGCGACCGTTTGCCTGCAGAGCGTAAATTGTGTGAACTTTTTTCAGTCTCTCGTTCATCTTTGCGGGAAGCTCTTCATCAGCTGAATCAGCAAGGTGTATTAGAAAGTCGTTTAGGGGACGGAACCTATATTAAGCAGTTACCTACTCAACTTTCTTATCCATCTTATCAGTTTGTTTCATACCCTTTATTAAGTAATTTAATTGACCAAGACCCATCGTATCGTTTTGATGTGCAGGAAGCTCGTTTGATTTTGGAAGGGGGAACGGCGTGGTATGCCGCTGAACGTGCAACCGCTCAAGACCGTGAAAAAATCCATTATTATTATGACCAAATTTCGTATTTTCAATCGATTGGTGATAATGAGCAAGCCGCCATTCACGATGCAAAATTTCATCTTGCCATTGCTGAAGCATCACACAATTTAGTGTTGATTCAGATGATGCGTGAAATTTTTGATGTGTTGCAATTAAATATTGTTTTGGGTCGCCGTAAAGTCTATAGCGAGCCTTTACGTTTTGATTTATTACACCAACAACATTTTGATGTGATGACTGCGATTGACCAACAAAATCCAATCGCTGCACGCAGTAGTGTTTGTCATCATATTGAATTTGTCATTCAACAAGTGCGTTTGATTGATGAAGCGGAAGCTCGTTTACAACGCTCTAACCGTTTAATAGGAATGAATTTAATATGATTATTTCATCATCTAAAGATTATAGAGAAGCGGCTCGTCGCCGTTTACCACCATTTTTATTTCATTATATTGATGGGGGGGCGTATGCGGAATATACGCTTGAGCGTAATGTAAAAGACTTATCTGAAGTTGCATTACGCCAACGTGTGTTAAATGATATGTCTGAATTAAGCCTAGAGACCAATCTTTGGAATGAAAAATTATCTTTACCTTTAGCGTTATCGCCTGTGGGTTTAACAGGTATGTATGCTCGCCGTGGTGAAGTACAGGCAGCAGTCGCAGCAGATAAAAAAGGGATTCCGTTTACTTTATCTACCGTTTCTGTTTGTCCGATTGAAGAAGTTACCCCTGCAATTAATCGCCCAATGTGGTTCCAGTTGTATGTGTTGCGGGACCGTGGCTTTATGAAAAATGCGTTGGAACGTGCAAAAGCTGCTGGTTGTTCAACGCTGGTGTTTACTGTGGATATGCCTGTACCGGGAGCTCGTTATCGTGATGCTCACTCGGGCATGAGTGGCCCTAATGCGGCAATGCGTCGTTATATTCAATCGTGTTTCCACCCACATTGGGCAATCAATGTTGGTTTATTTGGTCGTCCACATGATTTGGGTAATATTTCTAAATATCGTGGACAAGCAACAGGTTTAGAAGATTATATCGGTTGGTTAGGTGCAAACTTTGACCCATCAATTTCATGGAAAGATTTAGAGTGGATTCGTGAATTCTGGGACGGCCCGATGATTATCAAAGGCATTTTAGACCCTGAAGATGCGAAAGATGCGGTTAAATTTGGTGCAGATGGGATTGTCGTTTCTAACCATGGTGGTCGTCAGCTTGATGGCGTATTATCTACGGCTCGTGCTTTACCTGCGATTGCAGATGCAACCAAGAGTGATAACTTTAAAATCTTAGTCGATTCAGGTATCCGTAACGGTTTAGATGTGGTGCGTATGTTAGCATTAGGGGCAGATGCGTGTATGATTGGTCGTGCATTTGTCTATGCTTTAGGTGCGGCAGGCGGTGCAGGCGTTTCTAACTTATTGGATATTTTTGAGAAAGAAATGCGTGTTGCCATGACCTTAACTGGTGCAAAAACAATCAAAGATATTAATCGTGATTGTTTAGTCAAAATGGATAAACTATTCTAAGTGAATGTTTAATCTGTTGATATAAGGGCGATATTTGTCGCCCTTTGTTTTTGCTATTTCCCATTAAAACCAGTACAATAAGTTTATCCTATTTTTATTTTACGTTTATAACTATGAATTTTCATCGCCCAAATTACCCAATCTCTCGTATGCGTCGTATCCGCAAAAATCCTGCTTTGCGTGAAATGGTTAGTGAAACCCATCTTGGTGCAGAACATTTAATCTATCCTGCATTTGTACTGACTGGACAAAATCAACGTGAAGATATTGCCAGTATGCCTAATATCCAACGTTTATCGGCGGATTTATTACTAAAAAAAGCAGAAAAATTACTCACTTTAGGGGTAAATAAACTAGCACTTTTCCCTGTTACTCCACAAGAAGATAAAAGTTTAACGGCTGAATCCGCATGGCGAGAAGATGGTTTAGTCCAAACAACGGTTCGTTTACTTAAAAAAGAATTACCCGAATTGGTGATTATTACCGATGGTGCATTAGACCCCTACACCATTCACGGACAAGATGGGATTTTAGACAATAAAGGCGATGTTGCCAACGATGAAACCATTGAATGTTTAATTAAACAAGCCCTAAGTCATGCCCATGCAGGAGCGGACGTAATTGCCCCAAGTGATATGATGGACGGACGCATTGGAGCAATTCGCCAAACTTTAGAACAACATGGCTTTATTGATACCAGCGTCATGGCATATTCAGCAAAATACGCATCACGTTTTTATGGGCCATTCCGTGATGCGGTTGGTTCAGCAAGTAATCTCAAAGGCGGAAGTAAATATACCTATCAAATGGACTGTGCCAACCGAGTAGAAGCCTTACACGAAATCGCCCTAGATATTCAAGAAGGGGCAGATATGGTGATTGTGAAACCGGGGTTACCTTATTTAGACATTGTCCGAGAAGTAAAAACAACCTTTGGCGTACCGACTTTTGTCTATCAAGTGAGCGGTGAATATGCCATGATGATGGGAGCAATTCAAAATGGTTGGCTTTCGCAAGAAGTTATTTTAGAGTCCTTACTCTGCTGTCGCCGTGCAGGAGCAGATGGCATTTGGACATATTTTGCAGAACAAGCAGGCGAAATGTTAAAAAACAATTCATAATGTTTGATACTTTCATCATGATGAACAGATTTTAACAAGACTGAAGGTGAAGGAATGAAAGTTGCCATTATTGGGGCGGGTGTTGTTGGTTTATTGACCACTTTAGAGTTTTTACAACAAGGCGAAACGGTCAGCATTTTTGACCAACAACAGTTTGGACAAGGAGCATCATGGGCAGGGGGCGGAATTTTATCGCCCATGTATCCATGGCGTTATCCATCTGCGGTCAATGCTCTGGCTCAATATGGCAAAGCCTTTTATCAACAGTATAATGAATTATGCTTGCCTGTTTCAGGGATTGATTTTGAAATTAATCCGACAGGTATGCTGATTTTTGATGAATCCGATTTTAAAATTGGCTTAAATTATGCAGAATATAGCCAGCAACCGATGCAAAAAAGCCAATTATTGACTGAAGATGAATTACAAACCCTTGTTCCACAACTCAATCCAAAATTTAAACAAGCATTATATTTTCCTGAATTAGCCAATGTGCGCAATCCACGTTTGCTACAATCGCTGATTGCCTATCTGAAGGCTCAACCTAATGTACACTTTTATCCCAATACAGAAATTGTTGATTTTAAACGACATCATCAATATATCAATACCTTAATCAGTCAAAAAGGCGAGCAATTTTCTGCAGATATTATCATTTTATGTACTGGGGCATGGTCGCAACGTTGGCAATCACTCTGCCCTAATCCGTTGAATATTCGTCCTGTACACGGACAAATGGTGTTGTTTAAAACGCCAAAAGATTGGTTAAAACCAATGTGTATGAATAAGGTGATGTATTTAATTCCACGTCAAGATGGACATCTTGTTTGCGGTTCAAGTATGTCGGAACGTGGCTTTGATACTTCTTTAGATGAAACGATTAGCCAATCAATTTTAGATGCCAGTTTTGAAATGATTCCTGAATTGCGAAATTTTCCGATTGTCAAACAATGGGCTGGATTAAGACCATCATCACCGCATGGCATTCCTATTATTGATAAATTTCCTGATTTAGAAAATGTTTGGGCTAATTTTGGACATTTTCGCAATGGCTTAGTCATGGCTCCTGCATCGGCTCGTTTGGTTCGTCAGTTGGTTTATCAAGATAAAACTATTGTTGAGCCGAGTGCATATCAGTTTTAATAACACTTAACCTAATGAAATATATTGAAAAATTTTAACAAAGGCTTAACTCTTGCTCTAATCTATCAATTTCATCAATATATTGTTGTTTGATTTGCTCAAAATACGCATTCCAGTCATCAATCGCAATGATATGTTGATACTCTTCGCTTTCTTTTAGGGCGATAATTTCATTTTCTAAGGCAATGACTTTTTGCTTTAACTGCTCTAATTGCTGTTTTAATTGCTCGGTCTGATTCAGCGTTTCTGATTTTGCATGGAAAATACCTTTTTGTAAATTGGCAAAAATTTCTTCCACTTTTGCCAAATCATTATTTTCATAGGCTTCACGCAAAATAATCGAAATTTCTTCCGCCTGTGATTTTAATTCATCACTCACTCGGTCGGGGTGACAAATTTGCATGGCTCTACGATAAGTTTGTTTTAAGCGTTGTTGTTCATCTTCTGATAATTTTTTGACATCACGCTCTATTTCTGTTTGAGCTTGTCCAAAATACTCTTGCTCATCTTGCTCTGCATTTGGATATTTACTTTGATTAAACTCATGAATACGTTTTCTTAATTGTAATGCTCGTTTAATATACCAATCCAATGCCAAAATATATTGATGATGAAAATCATTTAATAATTTTTCAATTTCTGCTTTTTCACTATCATAACTAATCACTTGATATTCTAAATAACGAATTTCTAATTTTAATGCTGTAATATTGACATCATCATAAATCATTAATTGCTGATTATTTTTAATAAAATTATCAATCAAAATGACTGCTTGACTAAATGCACGGTTTTTAATGTGTTCAATAATCATTTGTAAGTCTGAATGTTGATATTCAGACAAACGTTTAATAATAAGATTTAATTCATCTAACTCTTCCAATAAAATAAAATTTTTCGCAATGGTTAAATAACGCACCACTTTTGATGAATCAAAACTTGGTACATTTTCTTGATAATTGCTATAACCACCACAAATACGGCGAAATTGTTCAATAAAATGTTCCGCTAAACGAGTATCACCTGAAATAATGGTGATATTTTCATGATTTTTCTCAGCTTTATAGCTCCAATTATATGAACCGTTAATAATGACATTTTCATCAATAATACAAAATTTATTGTGCATTAAATCCTTTTTACCATCGCCAATAAAGTGCATAGCAGATGAGCCAATATTTAAACTGGCATAATCAATACCGCTATTAAGATTAATCATATCATTAGAAATTAATAGCTGAACCTTAACGCCCTGCTCCGCTTTTTCTAATAAAATATCAAATAAATCATGACGAGTAAACCACGCTACTGCGACATAAATACTTAGCTTAGCTTGATTTAATTCATGGCTAAGACGTTTGGCAATATGTTCAAATAATACTTCGGTTTGCATACATTTTCTCAATCAAAAAATATTTCACAATTTGGTAATTGTATTTTTAACCATTCAATTTGTGATAATAATATAGGATTTCCTTTAAGAGTCAGCTTAGTTAACTGAGTTAAATTAGCCAAAGGTTTGATATCTTGAATTTGATTCCACTGAAGATCTAACTCCATCAACCCCATTAAATTGAAGAGAGGACGGATATCTTGGATTTCATTAAACCCAAGATCAAGCTCTGTTAATTGTGTTAAATTGGCTAATGGACGGATATCTTGGATTTGGTTATCCCCAAGATCAAGCTCTGTTAATTGTGTTAAATTGGCTAATGGATGGACATCTTGGATTTGGTTTTCCCCAAGATAAAGTTCTGTTAATTGTGTTAAATTGGCTAATGGACGGATATCTTGGATTTGATTACTCAAAAGATTAAGACCGGTTAACCCAATTAAATTAACTAAAGGGCTGATATCTTGGATTTGGTTTCCCCAAAGATCAAGAAGAGTCAACCTTGTTAAATTAGTTAACGGATGGATATCCTGGATTTGGTTTTTTTCAAGTCTAATCCCAATTAATTCTGTTAAATTAGCTAACGGATAGATATCTTGGATTTGATTTGCCCCAAGATCAAGTACGGTCAACCTTGTTAATTTAGCTAAAGGACTGATGTCCTGGATTTGATTTTCCAAAAGCATAAGTTTGGTTAACCTAGTTAAATTTGCTAAAGAACTGATGTCTTGGATTTGATTTTTTTCAAGCTTAATCGCAATTAATCCTGTTAAATTAGCTAACGAGTGAACATCTTGAATTTGATTTTCATTAAGGTTAAGATTAGTTAATTTAGTTAAATTTGCTAAAGGACTAATGTCTTGAATTTGATTTGCCTCAAGATCAAGTATGGTCAACCTTGTTAATTTAGTTAAAGGATTGATGTCTTGGATTTGATTATTCCAAAGATAAAGCTCGGTTAATCCTGTTAAATTAGCTAAAGGACTGATATCCTGAATTTTATTCCAATTAAGATAAAGCTCGGTTAATCCTGTTAAATTAGCTAACGAGTGAACATCTTGAATTTGATTTTCATTAAGGTTAAGATTAGTTAATTTAGTTAAATTAGCTAAAGGACTAA
>JBHACK010000070.1:0-3723 GCA_041854545.1 Acinetobacter sp.
AGCGTCCATGTTGCTCATGCTGACCCTTATACGCAGTATAACTTGACTTTACAGCCATTTGACTGGTTAGAAACTGCAATGCGTTATACCAATATTAATGGCGTATCGTATGGAGCAGTCAGCCCAGACCAAGATTATAAAGATAAATCACTTGATGTAAAATTGCGGTTATTAAATGAAAGTCGTTGGCTACCAGCATTAGCGGTGGGTTGGCGAGACCCTGCAGGAACAAGTCTATTTGGTGGCGAATATCTTGTCGCCAATAAACGCTATGGTGATTTTGACTTTAGCTTAGGTTTAGGTTGGGGCTATCTTGGAGCAAGGGGCGATATTGATAATCCATTGGGCTTGATTGCCGACCGTTTTGAAGAACGTGTGGCTGACCGTAGGGGGCAAGGCGGAGAATTTAGTCCAGAGTCATGGTTTACAGGTAAAACCGCACTATTTGGCGGTGTACAATGGCATAGCCCATATCAACCTTTAACTGTTAAAGTTGAATATGATGGCAATGATTATAAATCTGAACCATTATCACAAAAAGATTATCAAGTCGATGTACCTGTCAATGTCGGAGTAACTTGGCAAAATAAAGGTGTACAGTTAAGTGCAGGTTTAGAACGTGGCGATAAGTTTATGTTTGGTATTGCTTTACAAGGTGATTTATCACAATTAGGGCAGAAAAAACCATCATTTGCATCAAATCAAAACAACAATAGCACCACCGCATCACGCATATTACCTGCAAGTTTAGGCTATCAAATTCCATTGAGCAAAGTTCAACCTGCCCAAACGCCACAAGAACAAGTATTGCAACATATTAGCCAAGCCAGTGGTTGGAAAGCCTATAAATTAACCGAACAAAATGGCATTTTAACGGTGTATGCGGAAGATGATGGCGGTGTATTTGTCCATGAACGTTTAGTGAAAGTCAGTGAAATTTTAAGCCGTGTTGCTCCTGCTCATACTAAATTAATGCAAATTGAGCTTTCTCGTTATGGCGAACCAGTCAGCCGATATAATATTACTCCTGCCACATGGAAAGCACAGTATCAACAATTATTGCCAACATCACAACAGGTTAAACAAGCATTTAATGTTACCCCTGCAACGGCAAAAGTTAATTCTGCACCAACCCTTGCCGAAAAAGCATTGGCACGGGGCTACTTAACTTTTGCACCAAGTTTTAGCCAAAGCATTGGTGGCCCTGATGGTTATTTGTATGGCGTTTATGCAACCGCAAATGCCAATTACAAATTGTGGCAAGGCTCATGGCTCAATGCGACTGCCCAAGCACGTTTATTTGATAACTATGACAATTACACTTATACCGCAGACAGTCAGTTACCGCGTGTTCGTACCAATATTCGAGAATATATGACTACATCTCGAGTGTTAATGCCAAATTTACAATGGACACAATTTAAGCAACTTGATAAAAATCTGTTTGGTTTAGCGTATGCGGGTTATCTTGACCCAATGTTTGCAGGTTTAGGCGGTGAAGTGCTGTATCGACCAACAAACAGTTCTTGGGCGATTGGTGCAGATATTAACCAAGTTCGTCAGCGTGAATTTGACCAGCATTTCGGTTTACAAGATTATGATGTAACGACTGGACATGTCAGCTTATATTGGGATATGCCGTGGTATGATGTCACAATGAAACTTTCGGCAGGTCAATATTTAGCAGGCGACCGTGGTGCAACCTTAGACTTATCTCGTACCTTTAAAAATGGCGTGAAGATGGGAGCATGGGCAACCAAAACCAATGTCTCTGCGGAACAATTTGGTGAAGGCAGTATGGATAAAGGCATTTATGTGTCAATTCCATTTGATGCCTTGTTTGGTGCATGGTCATCTGGCAGTACTACATTAGTGTATCAACCATTAATTCGTGATGGCGGTGCAAAATTAAATCGTGTATATAATTTATATGATTTAACTTCACCATCTACAAAACAATCGTTAATGATTGAAAATCCAAAAGGATATTAATCTATCCATCAATGAGAAAGAAGGGCGAATATGGATAAGTATTCGCCCTTATTATTGACTGAATATTCAGAACCTGTTCATGATTAATTTTTTTAGACAAAAATGAGATAAATCGCCAGCTTTTCAAGGAAAAAATGCAGGTTGATAGTCATTCTATCAAGCAAGTTTTTGACGCAGAAAAGCAAGATTTAGCCATTTTTGATAAAAAAGCAATGATTTTGAATGCAATATTCTGCAAAAATATGAAAGCGTAATTAATTGTGAACAGGTTCCCAGTATTAAGCAAATGGATTTTCAACAGTTTCGGTCGGTTTAAATTCGACTTTTTCAGGAAGAGTGCCATTTTGTTCAGCTTGTTCTAACTCATTCACCATATCGGTAAAAAGTTGCTGTAAAAGTCGAGCAGATTCAAGCCCTTGCTTATCTTTATACAGTTGTAGATTACCATAGATATTGACCACATCAAGGTCATTTTCTAAGGTTAAATCATTTAAAGCGTAGGATTCAGTTCCACCTACAAAGGGTTTAAATATCGTCATGGTCTTTTCTCACATCGTTTAAGCTGATTCTTGAGCCTTTAATTTTTTGCTTGAAGTTGTGCTTTGTGGATAACTCAACTCTTTAAAATTATTTGGTTTAAATTGCTGTTGTTGCCATTTTTGCTGTTCAGCAGAAACAGGGTCAGCACATTTACCTTTATTATCTGTCTTTAACAATTTAATTGGTTGATTGGCTTTAATTGCACCTGCAGTTAATGGTAAACCATAAATTTGGCGTTTCTTCTCATCATCAAGATGTGGGAATAAGTTAATGCCAATTTTACGCTCTAAGGCACAGATACTCATCAATTCTGCTTTTTCAACTTGATTGTGATTTTCAGCATAATATGCCCCAATCACCCCAGAGTCAGGGAAATAAATGGCTTTATAGACCGCAGTCGGTACAAGTACACCTTTACCAATCTGTTGAATTTCCTTACCTTCATAGGTTGGCCCGGTGATGACATAAGCAGATTGCTTATATTTTGTAACCATGTTGCGGGTCGCTTCTTCTAAGCTACGCCAAACATCTTGATTGTTTTTTGCTGCCTGTGGCACCATGTTGGTGAGTGTAAAACTATCATATTGTGATTCAGTATTATTCATATCCGCATTTGGAGCCATATGCCCACGGTCATACCCTGAACCACGATAATCATTTAATAAAGCACGATGTTGTGCAGGAATGCGTGTTTCTTCATGGAAACTATCTTCACGTTTGATTTTGACGCTTAAACGTTCAGGCGTTAAATATTCCGCAACCCATAATGGCGTTTTAGATACACCCGAATAAAGCACACTAAAGCCTTGATAACAAAGTGCATAGTTTGCTTTTTTACTATTTTCTTTCTGCAAAGTAGGCGGTGTGGTTTGATGAAATTGTTCTAAACATGAAGTTGGCGTAGATGCTGTATTTGCTTTGGCAGACGTTTTACTGTTGGAGACCGCAGTCGATGCTTTAGATTCTGCCGTATTATTCGGAGCAGAGCCATTACACGCCGTTAAAAATGCGGTTGTAATTGCCAATAAAGTTAAGGAAATAGGTTTTCCTAAAAATGCTTTTGATGTTTTATTGTTAGATAATACCATATCACGCCTACCTAGAAATGGAGATAAATGATGAGTTATCATAGCACAATTTTTATGTTCATCTGTAAAAAGCAAAATTAATTTTGTGTAACAGCGGATTGAA
>JBHACK010000071.1:0-11201 GCA_041854545.1 Acinetobacter sp.
AAAAAATTATGTTTCAGGTAAAGCAAAACGACTTAAAAATACACTTGTTATTGCACCAATCAAGCCAATTACTAAAGCAAACATCAAGGCAGGAACAAATATAGCAAAGAATTGACCATCACCATCTATAATCTCCATTATCACAATCTCAAGCTGAATCACAACAAAGGTACAAAAGAAACCATATTTAAAAGGTAACTCTGCTCCATGATGTTGATAGACACGTTTTTTAATTAAAAAAACTGCGGTAACTAATGCAGGAAGAACACCAATACACCACCCAATAACAATAATGTCTATTAAGAACTTTATATTACGTAATATGAGATGATAATATAATGGAAATAAGATAAATGTTCCTATCAATCCACCAAATAGACCAAATTTAAGCAATACCTTTAATGCAGGGTAAGGGGTTGTATTTAAATCATTTGTCATGACTATTCCTTTTTCAAAATTCTGTAAAAACAGAAATTAATCATTAAAAAAATTAACGTTTAGGCAACACTAATCGCCCTGTAATCAAACTACTCATACCACCAATAACACCTAAAAAACTCGCACTTAAACCAATCTGAGCTAAAACTTCCAAATCCAACAATAATATAGCCGTATCAATCAAATGTACTAAAATCAGACCGATATAAAAGCATAATGTACACATTATTGATGATACGCACCCATATTTAAATAACACAACCCCTGCAACATCTGAATATTGCCTTTGTTTAATCAATTTGATTGCAACCAATACCGCTGGAATACAACCCAGAATGCAACCTAGCATACAACCATATATTATCGCCATAGCAAGTGGATATAATTCATTCCATGCAATCGTATGACCACTAATCACAGCATAAAAAAGCCATGTGCATATCGTCAAAAATCCGCCTATACTACCGCCTATCACAATATATCCTAAAACAACTCGAATTATTGGATAAGGTTTATGCTCTATGGTTTCATTCATGCTTAACCTTTTTCTACAATAATTTCTGTAAAAACAGAAATACCAAGTTAAAAAAATATTTTATTTCAAATACTTTTGAATACTTGCACCTAATTTCAACACTTTACTAAGCGTTGTTGTTGAAAGTTTTAGCATTTCATTTGCCCAACGACTTAAAGTATCAATAAAATGATGAGTATCTCGAATACGTTGTTGTACCTGTGGGTTTTCCTGTTGAAATTCAGGTGTTTGCATTAAATCATGTAAAAAACTTACTGTTGGTGCAAGTTCTTTACGATAGCGGTCTTCTACAATGAGACGTGCTAATTCCCATACATCAGTACTGGTTGTAAAATAATCTCGTCTATCGCCTAAAATATGTACCGTTTGTACCAAGTTCATGCTTTGCAATTCTTTAATGCTGTTACTCACATTGGAACGTGCTACGCCTAACGTTTCGACAATTTCTTCTGCATTCATTGGTCTGCCAACCAAATAAAGTAAAGCATGAATTTGTGAAATTGTCCGATTTACGCCCCATTTACTGCCCATTTCGCCCCAATGTAGAATAAATTGTTCAGTTGTTGGATTGAGTTTCATTTGATAACACCTTAAAGTTTGTTAAAACGCATTATGAAAGTTTTTGTTATTTCTGTCAATACAGAAATTTTAAAAATATATCTTTTTAATTTGCCTGAATGTGTTGAATCATCTGTTCAATAATTTTTCGTGCAATCGTGCCATGTTCAGGTAAATTAACAGTCAAAGGTTGGCGAGCATCAAACCATTGGGCATCGCTTAATTCTTCAGGTTGAATGCGAATCTCTCCACCTGCATAATCGGCAATAAATCCAACCATTAAAGAGTTAGGAAATGACCACGGCTGACTACCAATATATTGTAAATTTTTAACCTGTATGCCACTTTCTTCCCATACTTCACGATATACCGCTTGTTCTAAGGTTTCGCCCATTTCCACAAATCCTGCTAAAACCGTGTATGCACCTTTTTTATGGCGAACATGATTGGCATGTAGGGCTAATAAAATTTCATGTTCACGGCGAATCCCAACAATAATACATGGGCTAATGCGTGGAAAATTTTGGTAATGACACGAATCACAATAAACAGCAATAAATTCATGGTCTAATCGCATTGGATTACCACAATGTCCACAAAAACGCTGATGATAAAAGAAATGATGTAACCCTACTGCACGATTCAGTAAATAAAATTCCTGCTCTGGGCGATATAATTGTGAACGTAAAGGCTGATAATCCAACTCATCATCGACATCTAACAATAAATGGACAGGATAACCATGATATTCATCAATTTTAAGATAGGGGCGTGTGTGATAGTGCCATTGTTCAGCTGTACCAAAAGGTAAACTGTCATGTGGTAAATGGACTGCAAATCCTTTTACATTGAGCCAATAGGCAAGGGGTGATGGGGTCATAGGATTCCTTGTGAATAAAGTATTTATAGTGATTTATCATAATCTAAATTTTAGCTGATTCTCAAGCTTAAATGTAAAAATAAGGCAAGAAAAAAACCTTTCAAGAATCTTGAAAGGTTTTGAATAATGGTGGCGTGAGGCAGGATCGAACTGCCGACACACGGATTTTCAATCCGTTGCTCTACCGACTGAGCTATCGCGCCAAAATTGTGCTTGTTCGGTGAAATATGGTGGCGTGAGGCAGGATCGAACTGCCGACACACGGATTTTCAATCCGTTGCTCTACCGACTGAGCTATCGCGCCAATAGGTGCATATTAAACGTGTTTTTATGATTGATGTCAAGTCTTATCTTGATTTTTCATGTTAAACGGTTATTTATCACCCATTATCTGCATATTTTCCAAGTTTAATAAGGGTTTTGCGAATAGCTCCACAGTATGGTTGAAATGTGGTTACGCCGTGTTGTTCATCTAATCGGCAGACTTCGCTAATTAGGCGTTCTGCAATGCCACGTCCACGATTGGCCGGGTGAACGACCACATGGCGGAGTAAACGTTCTGTGCCAGTCCCTGTACTCCAAATTGAACCGATTATTTTGTCATTAAACATCGCCACATAGTAGCGTGTATCCTGTTGAATTGCGTTTTGTAATTCGGTGAGTGCGTGTTGTCCGCTGGTAAATTCGTGGCTATGTTGGTAGAGTTTTTCAATTTGTGTGCTGATGGCTGGGTCGTTGATGTCGTGTAATGCGTGGACGGTAACAGGCATGGTGAAAACTCCTATCTCTTCTGTCATGTTGTAGGCGGTATGGATATTTCAATGAGTTACTTCATTTGAAATGTCAATACGCCCTAGTGTAGAATAGCAGATGTTTTTATATTGTCGCAACCGTTTTCGTAGGTAGTCCCCATGTCGCAACGTATCGCAGAAGTTGTTCGAAATACGAACGAAACTAAAATTAAAGTGCGTGTCAATTTAGATGGCACAGGTCAAGGCACGTTAAATACGGGTATTCCATTTTTAGACCATATGTTAGACCAGATTAAGCGTCATGGTTTGTTTGATATTGACATTGAGTGTGATGGTGATTTAGAAGTCGATGACCATCATACGGTTGAAGATTGTGGCATTACGTTGGGTATGGCATTTGCTCAAGCATTGGGCGATAAAAAAGGGTTACGCCGTTATGGGCATTTTTATGCTCCGCTTGATGAGTCGTTAAGCCGTGTTGTGGTCGATTTATCTGGTCGCCCAGGGCTATTTATGGATATTCCCTTTACTCGTGCGATGATTGGTCGTTTTGATGTAGATTTATTTTCTGAGTTTTTCCAAGGATTTGTTAATCATTCGTTGATGACCTTGCATATTGATAATTTAAAAGGAAAAAATAGCCATCATCAAATTGAAAGTGTGTTTAAAGCTTTTGCTCGTGCGTTGCGAATGGCGTGTGAAATTGACCCACGTGCGGAAAATGTTGTGGCATCAACCAAAGGCACACTTTAAGGGGAAGAACAATGACTCGAATTGCATTATTAGATTATGGTATGGGCAATTTGCATTCTGCTGGAAAAGCATTGGAATATGTGGGGGCAACGGTCGATATTACCAATAATCCAAGCGTGATTGCCAAAGCGGATAAAATTGTATTCCCTGGGGTAGGGGCAATGCGTGATTGTATGCATGGTATGCGTGAAGCAGGGATTGATGATGTGGTGCGTGATGCGGTGTTTAATAAACCTGTATTTGCCATTTGTGTGGGAATGCAAGCCTTAATGGAACATTCGGAAGAAAATGGCGGTGTTGATGCTTTAGGTATTTTTAAAGGCAATGTCAAACGTTTTCCTGATATGGACGGTTTAAAAGTTCCCCATATGGGTTGGAATCAAGTGGTTCAGCACGACCCTACGCACCCAATGTGGAAAAATATTGAGCAAAATGCTCGTTTTTATTTTGTACATAGTTATTATGTTGAACCACAAGATACGACTATTTCCGCAGGGAGTTGTGAATATGGAGTAAATTTCTGTACCGCTTTACTTAAAGATAATTTATTTGCAACCCAGTTTCACCCTGAAAAAAGTCATACCGTTGGTTTGCAGTTATTAAAGAATTTTGTAGAATGGGATATTTAACTCTTTTATTTTGATTGACTTTTGTAGGTTGGTGTTGAGCGATAGCGAAACCCAACATTTCAACCCATTGATTTATTTTTTAAATTTATGAGTTTATTGGGTATCATAAACTCCGCCAACCTACACGATTTTAATTATCTGCAATTACACACCCTACGTTTTCCTAGACCATTTTAACAAAATAATCGGTGAAATCACATTGAGATTCCCGTAATCTATCCTTGTTATCTCTGCACCATCAAAGAATTCGCTTATGATTAGTAAACTTACCTTTGGTTTATTTACCGAAAAAGACGCTCAAAGTTTTATGCGTTTGATGAATTATGTCAAACCGTATAAGGCTCGGATATTTTTTGCTTTACTGGCGATTGTTGGTGTTGCGATAACTGAAAGTTATTTAGCGGCATTTATTGCACCGCTTGTCAATCAGGGGTTTGCGATTCCAACGGGCATTGCTCCAACACAGGAAGCGGAAGGCTTTCTTGCCTATCTCACTTATTTAAAAAATCGTTTTCACTATATGATTTGGGAAACGGAAAATAAGGTTTGGGTCGTACCTGTCTTTTTTATGGCATTGGTAATTTTTCGTGGGATTTGCCGATTTGTGAGTCAATATTTAATGACATGGGTCGCTTTAGTTGCGATTAGCAATTTACGCCGTGATATGTTTGATAAAATGCTGACTTTATCATCAAAATATCATCAGGAAACGCCTTCTGGTCAGATTTTAATGAATATGGTGCAACTCGCTGAAAGCTCATTCAATAATGCAAGCAATGTATTCATTGTTTTAACACGAGATACTTTAATTGTCATTGGGTTAGTCTGTGTCCTATTTTATTTAAACTGGCAACTGACCTTAATTATTTTAGTGATGTTTCCAATTTTATCAGCACTTTCTCGTTATTATCGTAATCGTTTAAAAGATATTATTAATAGTGCCCAATTAAGTATTGGTACACTCAATACTACGGTCAATGAAATCCATCAAGGTCATCGCATTGTTAAATTATTTGGTGGGCAACCGCAAGCAAAACAACGCTTTGCCAATGTCAATCAAACCATTGTACGTCTTGGTAAAAAAATCACTCAAGCCACGGCTGCTCGTTCACCCACCAGTGAAGTAATTGGTTCTTTAGCCCTTGCGGTGGTGATTTTTATTGCGTTGTGGCAAAGTCAAAATGGTATGACTACGATTGGTGAATTTATGGCTTTTATTGTTGCGATGATGCAAATGTTTGGCCCTATTAAAAATTTAGCTAATATTAGCATTCCTATGCAAACCATGTTTTTAGCCTCAGATAGTGTATGTCAATTTTTAGATACCGAACCAGAAGAAGATAAAGGAACTCGTGAATTACATCATGTTGCAGGGCATTTGAGTTTTTGTCATGTTGATGTACAATATGGCTCAGAGAATCGAAAAGCGTTAGATGATTTTAATTTAACCATTCAAGCAGGGGAAAAAGTCGCCCTTGTTGGTCGTTCAGGCTCAGGCAAAACCACAGCGGTCAATTTATTGCCCCGCTTTGTTATACCGACTGCCGGAACGGTCATGCTAGATAATGTTGATATTAAAGAGATTCGTCTAAGTAATTTACGCGCTCAATTTGCATTAGTTTCTCAAGATGTCTTTTTATTTGATGACACACTGTTTGAAAATGTCCGTTATTCTCGACCTGAAGCCAGCGAAGCCGAAGTATTATCTGCTTTGGAAGCCGCCAATCTAACCGATTTAGTCCAGAAACATCCTTTAGGTTTACACCAACCGATTGGGGCAAATGGTAGCCAGCTTTCAGGCGGACAGCGTCAGCGTGTGTCGATTGCTCGAGCCATTTTAAAAAATGCACCTGTTTTATTGCTTGATGAAGCCACAAGTGCTTTGGATAATGAATCGGAACGTTTGGTTCAGCAGGCTTTAGAACGTTTAATGTATGGTCGTACCAGTATTATTGTGGCTCATCGTTTAACCACGATTGAACAAGCAGACCGTATTATTGTAATGGACGAAGGAAAGATTATTGAAGAAGGTTCTCACCATACGTTAATGGCACAAGGGGGCTATTATGCAAAATTGAGAAATTTAAGCCACATCAACAATTAAGCAAGGTCTTTTTATGAGCCAGCCAAATTTGCCACTTATTTCCATAATTATTCCTTATTATAATTGTGAAAAGTATATTGCTGAAACTTTAGCATCTGTTGAAGCTCAGACTTATCCTAATATTGAAGTTATTTTGGTAAATGATGGCTCATCAAAACCAAGTACGGCTTATATTGAAGCCTTAATTCAAGATAAGGCTTATATTCAATATCTTTATCAAGAAAATAAAGGTCTTTCAGGAGCTCGTAATACAGGAGCACAACAAGCAAAAGGAGAGTTTTTATTATTTTTAGATGCAGATGATAAAATATATCCACAATATTTAATAAAAACAGCCGAAACCTTAAACTCTAATCCAAATTGTAAACTTGTTTATACTAAAGCAGAATTATTTGACGCTCAGTCAGGAGAATGGTTATTACCAGTCTACACAACATTTGAAAAACTTCTACAAGGTAATGTTATTTATTGTACTGCCTTACATAAACGCTCGGATTTTATAAAGTTAGATGGTTTTGATGAAAATTTAAGTTCTTATGAAGATTGGGACTATTGGATTCGTTTACTACAAGATGGTGGCGAAGTTATTCGTATTGATGAAATTTTATTTTCTTATCGTAAACGTATAGACAATACTTCAATCACTAATTCACTTATACAAAACCCAAAACAAAATAAAATAGATTGGCAAAAAGTTTGTATTAAACATCAAGAGCTGTTCATAGAGTATAATCTAAGCTATATAGATTATATGAGTATTTTAACTGAATTTGAAAAATTAAATAAGGAACTTAAAGAAAATGAAAACAATTTCCTTCATTTACAAAAAGAGTTTGAATACATTCAACAAAAAAATACTGATTTAAATAATAAAATTATGCACTTAAATGAACATAATCAGATTTTATTAATACAACAACATGATGTAGAAAAATATAGAAAACTTAGAAAATTATGGATTATTCGATTATTAAAACCTTTAATTAAATTAGAACAAGGGTTACATTCACTTAATCGCTATTACAAGGCATTTAGAAAGTTAAAAAAACAAAAAGGCAGTTACTCTATAGCCTATAAAGAGATAAAACACTACTATAATTATAATGGTTTTAAAGAAACAAAAAAATATCTCAGAGATATAGCATCTAAACAACTTACTTTATCTGAAAATCAAGTGATATACAACTCTAGAGTATTTGACTTAACTGATGATTTTGTAATTTTAACAACAAAACATACTTATTATATTGCAAAATTATTTCAAAATAGCTTAAAAAAAATATCAGTTAATACAGAAATTATCTTTGAACAACCTAAAAATGATTTTTCAGATAAATGGCATATTGTCATTTGTCCACAAATGTTTGAAACACTACCACATAATTATCTTGCCTTTCAAATGGAGCAAAGTGTTTCAAGTCGATGGTTTACTGAAGAATATTTTAACCGTTTAAAAAATGCAAAATTTGTTTTTGATTATGCTACTCCAAACTTAGAATATCTTCAAGAAAAAGAAATTCCATTTAGTCAACTCTATTATTTGCCTGTTGGAATTCTCCCATCTCAAGAATTATCTACTTCAAATGATTATGAATATGACATTGCCTTTTATGGCGACCCAAATTGTGAACGTAGAGCATTTTTTTTAGAGAAATTAAAAGAGAATTTTTCTGTTCAAGTTATCTCTGAAGTTTTTGGCGATGAACTATATAGTTTATTAAATAAATCAAAAATTATTGTTAATATTCATTATTATGAAAATGCTTTATTAGAATCTACTCGATTATATGAGTGTTTGTCATTAAATAAACTTGTTATTTCTGAAGAAGGAAGCGACCAAACTGATTATGCTGACTTACAAGGGATTATTGATTTTGTAAAAATTGGTGATATTGATGGTATGATTTCTAAAATTCAATATTGGTTAGATTCATCAGATGAATATGACCATCAACTTAAAAAGATTAATCATTTCACGAATCAGGTGAGTAAATTTGATTTTTATTTTTATAGGTTTTTATTATCCCACGACTTAATTGAGTTTGATAAATTTTACGAATTATGTGCAAACTATATTCAACCAAAAGGTGATTTTTGGTGTTTAAGTCTTCCTGAATCAACTTTACGCCGTAAAGACTTCCAAAAAGATAATCAATATAATATTTGGTTATTTACTGGTCTTCGCCATCACATTGGTTGGGTCGGTTGTGGTTTAAGTTATAAATTTATGACTAGACGTGCAGAAGATTTAGAACTACCACTTGTTACTATTTGTGAAGATGATGTATTATTTTATGATAACTTTGAACAACGTTATTTAGAGATTATAAAAACTTTAAAAACAACAAATGAATGGGATATTTTTTCTGGTTTAATTGCTGACTTATCAGAAGAAACAGAAATTAGTCATTCTCAACTAAAAAATAATACTGAAATGTTCTACTCAATTAATAAATTAGTAAGTATGGTATTTAACATTTACCATCAATCAAGTTATGCTAAAATTCATCAATGGAATTATCGTAATCGCTCAACAGATAATACGATTGACCGTTTTATTGAAAGTCATGGGGGTATTAAAGGTTTAATTGTATCACCTTATTTAGTGGGTCATAAAGAAGATTTACATTCTACCTTATGGGGTATTCAAAACCTAGTGTATAAAGAAATCATTGATAAAAGTCAAAATCTTCTTGACCATAAAATTAAACTATTAGAAAACTCAACTAAATTGTAAATTAGTATTAAGCAAGAGCGAAACCCAACATTTCACCCCATTAATTTATTTTAAAATTTATGGGTTTGTTGGGTGTCGTAAACTCCACCCAACGTACACCATTTTTAAATAAAATCAATTAAATATGACGACGATTGGATAAAATCTATGATTCATATTAACAAAAAACCCCGCACTCCTGCCCCTATTCAAATTCCAAACCAATTTTCTTTTTTAATTGGTTTTCGAGATTATTTAATTGCTCAAGATGTTAGCCCACATACACGCAACGCCTATTTATCGGACTTAATGCAATGTAGCCCAAGCAACAGCCTTCCACTTCCCCAATGGCAAAGTGTCCACGTTGGCGATGCGGTCATCTATTTAACTCAATTAGGGAAAAGTCCACGTTCCATTGCACGAACGTTATCTGCATTACGTCAATTTTTTAAATTTTTACGGCTCCACGGTGTGCGTGATGATGACCCAATGCTTGAACATAAAATTCCTAAATTTGGGCGAGCGTTACCGAAAGATTTATCAGAAGATGAAGTAACCGCTTTATTAAACATTCCTGATATTCAACAGCCTTTAGGCATTCGAGATAAAGCGATGTTAGAAGTATTGTATGCTTGTGGTTTGCGTGTCTCTGAATTGCTGACTTTACGCTTAGATTTCATTCATTTAGAGCATGGTTATATTCGCACCTTAGGCAAAGGCAATAAAGAACGGTTAATTCCGCTTGGGGATTCTGCAATCGATTGGCTAAGAAAATATATGCTTGAAGTTCGTCCAAGTCTGCTTAAAGGGGCGAGTGATTATGTGTTTTTAACGCAACACGGCGGACTGATGAGCAGGCAAAATTTTTGGTATATGATTAAGCGTTATGCTCTACAAATTGGCATTAGTAAAGAGATTTCTCCCCATACGCTCCGCCATTCATTTGCAACTCATTTGGTGAATCATGGGGCGGATTTACGCACGGTGCAATTATTATTAGGGCATGAAAATTTATCGACAACTCAAATTTATACGCACGTTGCTCAATTACGGTTACAGCAAATTCATCAAAAATATCACCCTAGAGCCTGAATAGGAACGTATTGTCCTTGCCAACGGTAGGCAATCGCTATCATACATTGTTCCGTTTGTATGCTTTGATAGTAAAATTTGCCTAATGTGGGGTGAATGACAAATCCATGCTCATCATCATTGATTTGTGTATTTAATTCTTTTAAATTTAAGCGGATACCTAAGCCATGTGCTTTAAGTACTGATTCTTTAATCGTCCAAATTTTAAACCAAATGGCACGTTCTTGGTTGTGTTGTTGCCAATATGCCAATTCATCCGCATGGAAACTGTGTTCTGCAAGTTTTTGCATACGCACATTGCGTTGTAAATCTTCAATATCGACCCCTAAATCAGCTACATCAAGGCTATACACTAAGGCGTAGTGCTGTTGGCTATGGGAATGATTAAAGGCAAGGTACGGAAGATTTACGCAAAAGGGTTTGCCATGTGCTTGACGTTCAAGCATTGGCATTGGTAAATGGTGCATTGTACAAAATTGGTTGAGTTGTTGCTGTTGATAATGGCGAATGGTTTGATGCTCATCAGGGCTTAGGCGTGGCTGATGTTCGGGCAGTAGTTGCGATAATGGGCAATGATGAAGATAAATCATGCTCTCGCTCCTGCCACACAAACAAAATAAATTTTTTCACAGCCTGCCTGTTGTAAAGCCAAACTCAAGGCGTGTAATGAACTGCCTGTTGTTACCACATCATCAATCACTAACACAGAACGATATTTTTGGCGTTTTCGGTTGGGCGATTGAA
>JBHACK010000072.1:0-16758 GCA_041854545.1 Acinetobacter sp.
AATGCGTGGTCTTGTTTGATGAAGTAGAAAAAGCACACCCAGATGTATTTAACATCTTACTACAAGTCCTTGATGATGGGCGTTTAACCGATTCTCATGGTCGTGTTGTAGATTTTAAAAATACAGTGATTGTGATGACATCAAACTTAGGCTCTGCAGATGTTCGAGAATTAGGCGAAGATGCAACCCCTGAACAAGTTAAAGCGGTGGTGATGAATGCGGTTGGACAACATTTCCGCCCAGAATTTATCAACCGTATTGATGAAGTCGTTACCTTCCATAGCTTACAAAAAGCTCAAATGCGTGGTATTGCAGATATTCAATTGGCTCGTTTACGCAGTCGTTTGGCTGAACGTGAAATCGGTTTGGAGGTGAGTGATGAGGCACTTGACCAATTAATTGAAGTTGGTTACGACCCTGTTTATGGTGCTCGTCCATTAAAACGCGCGATTCAAGCAGAAATTGAAAACCCATTGGCACAAAAAATCCTTGCAGGAGAATTTGTGGCAGGGGAAACCATTCAAGTGAAAGCAGGTAGTGATGGATTAGAGTTTACAAAACGTTTGGTAAGCTAAAACATCAACATGAAAAATGGTAGTTCAAATTGAACTACCATTTTTTTGTTTGAGCAAGTTGTAAATAATGTTGATGTAACTGGCTTAATTGTTGGTATAAATCATGGATATCACCTTGATTTAATACAATATCATCTGCTAATTGTTGTCGTTGTTGTCGAGAAAATTGCGATTTTAAAATGGCTTTAATTTGCTCAATCGATTGTTGGTCTCGAGAACTGGCACGTTGTAATTGAGTGTCTTCATCGACATCAATCAGCAAAGTACGGTGTACTAATTCATGTTGCTTAGTTTCAAATAACAAGGGAGAAACTAAGAGATGATAAGGACTTGTCGTGGTTTGTTGTAATTGCTGAATAATTGTCTGACGAATAATAGGATGCGTAATCTGTTCTAATTGTTGCCGAGCCTCAGGAAATTGAAAAATATGTTCACGCAATGCACGACGATTTAACTCACCATTTTCCTGTAACACCCAATCACCAAAGCATTGCTGAATTTTCAGTAAAGCAGGTTGTCCAACAGCAACGACTTCTCGTGCTACAATATCAGCATCAACCACAAAAATCCCTTGTTGTTCAAACCATTGACTTGCAACAGATTTACCGCTACCAATTCCACCTGTTAAACCTACAATAAACATGATGATTTATCCTTTAAGGTGCAACAAGACGAAAGAAACCATTCATTAATTGATGACCCCATAAGAAACAAATCCATCCTGCAATCGCAAGATAAGGACCAAAGGCAAATGGACGGCTTTCTTTATATTTTAATAAGAAATAACCACCAACCAAACAACCCACAACGGCTGAAATCAATAAAATATTAGGTAATTGAGCAGGCCCGAGCCATGCACCTAAGGCAGCCAATAATTTAAAATCACCATAGCCCATACCTTCTTTACCAGTGAGTAATTTGAATAAAATATAGACTGTCCAAAGTGATAAAAAGCCAAATAAACAGCCCCAAATTGCGAGAACAGGAGAAACAAATAATCCAACACTATTGACGGCTAAACCTAAGCCTAATAAAGGAAAAACTAATCGGTCAGGCAACAGTTGTGTATCAAAATCAATCCCTGTTAAAGCAATTAAAATCCAAGTAAAAATCACCCCTGCAATCATCGCAAGGCTAAGTCCAAAATAATATACCACTACTAATGAACATAGCATGGTCGCAAGTTCAACAAAAGGATAGCGAAAGGAAATAGGATTTTTACATTGACTGCATTTACCACGCAGTAAAATTAACCAGCTAATAACTGGAATGTTTTCATACCAACGAATACGATGCTGACAATGTGGACAAGTTGATGCAGGTATGCTTAAAGTAAATTTAGGGGGAGCTGTATAGGGTTGGTCAGGATTTAAAAAATAGTGAGCTTCTTCCTTCCATTTATTTTCAAGAATTTTAGGCAAGCGATAAATTACGACATTTAAAAAACTGCCAACACATAAACTTAAAATGCCTACAACTACATAAAGTAGTGTAGGCATTTCGTTGAATAATTGAATTAACGCTTGCATTAAACCACAGAACCCATTTGGAAGATAGGTAAGTACATGGCAATCACCAAACCACCAATTAAAACACCTAAAACAGCCATAATTAATGGTTCCATCATGGAAGTTAAACCATCAACTGCGTTATCGACTTCATTTTCAAAGTGTGTTGCGACTTTATCAAGCATTGCATCTAAAGCACCTGATTCTTCACCAATTGCCACCATTTGAATTGCCATAGATGGAAATTTATCCGCTGCACGCATGGCAAATTGTAATTGTTGTCCTGTTGCCACATCATCACGAATCTTCATAACGGCTTTTTCATAGATAATATTGTTTGTTGCTCCTGCAGTAGATTCTAAGGCATCAATTAAGGGAACACCTGCAGCAAAGGTCGTTGCTAAAGTACGGCTATAACGTGCAATGATTGCTTTATAAACAATATCTCCAAAAATAGGAAGTTTTAATGAGAGTTTATCTAAGAAATCACGAAAAGCCATACTTTTTTCTTTAGCTTTCAAAAAGATGAAAATTGTTGCCATAATACCAATAATTAAGATAAACCAATAGGCTTGCATCCATTTAGACATGTTAACAACCATTTGAGTAAAAATTGGAAGTTCTGCACCAAAGGATTCAAAAAGTTCTTGGAATACAGGAACAACTTTGACCATCAAAATAATAGTAACAATAATTGCGACAGCAATAACAGCCATTGGATATTTCATGGCTTTTTTGATTTTTTGTTTAAGCAATTCACTTTTTTCTTTATAAATTGCTACACGGTCTAGCATAGTTTCAAGTGCACCTGATTGTTCACCCGATTCTACAAGAGAACAGAATAAACGGTCAAAATATTGTGGGTATTTTTTTAATGCCCCTGCAAAAGTATTACCTCCTTCAACTTCACCTTTAATTCCAAGTACAACTTCACGCATAGCAGGATTTTCCAAACCCTCTGCAACAATTTCAAAGCTTTGGACTAAAGGTACCCCTGCTTTCATCATCGTTGCGAGCTGACGTGTAAAAATGGTAATATCAAGTGTACTAATCCCCTTTTTGAAAATCTTTTCAAGTGGGTTTGGACGTTTTTCTCGAATAGAATTAACTGTAATTCCTTGCTTGCGTAAGTTTGCTTTGGCAATTGCCATATTTTTAGCAGGGAATTCTCCCTTAATTTTTACTCCTTTACGGTCTACACCTGAATACGCAAAGGTTGGCATCATTTCAGCTTTTTTAACAGCCATTTTCTTTTCCTTATCTTAATTTTATTCACTGGTTACACGGTTGATTTCTTGCAATGTAGTAACACCTTGCATTACTTTAAGTAAGCCAGAACGACGTAAATCATTAAAGCCTGCTGCTTTAGATGCTGCGGCGATTTGCAAGGCATTACCATCTTCCATAATAATCTTAGAAATTTCAGGCGTTACTTTCATAACTTCGTAAACACCTACACGTCCCTTATAGCCTTCACGACATTCTGAACAACCCACAGCATCATAAAGTTTAAACTCTGGATTATTTAGATCTTCTTCAGTAAAGCCCATACCAAGTAAACTTTCACGAGGTATTTCAATTTCTATTTTACATTGACTACATAAACGACGAGCCAAACGCTGTGCAATTACCAAGTTTACAGAGGTTGCAATGTTAAAGGATGGTACACCCATGTTACGCAAACGAGTGAGGGTTTCTGGTGCACTGTTGGTATGCAGTGTTGACATGACCATGTGACCTGTTTGTGCTGCTTTAATTGCAATTTCAGCGGTTTCAAGGTCACGAATCTCACCGACCATGATAACATCAGGGTCTTGACGTAAGAAGGATTTTAATGCAGCTGCAAACGATAAACCTACTTTAGGGTTTACGTTTACTTGGTTAATCCCTTCTAAGTTAATTTCCACAGGGTCTTCGGCGGTTGAAATGTTGGTATCTTCAGTATTTAGAATATTCAAACCAGTATAAAGCGATACCGTTTTACCCGAACCTGTAGGCCCTGTAATCAGTAACATGCCTTGTGGTTTTTCTAATGCTTCCATAAATAATGCTTTTTGACTTGGTTCATAACCTAAGGCATCAATCCCAAGCATTGCACTCGATGGGTCTAAGATACGCAGTACCAGTTTTTCACCAAATAGTGTAGGTAATGAGTTTACACGGAAGTCAATCGCTTTGGTTTTAGAGAGCTTTAATTTAATACGACCGTCTTGAGGAATACGTTTTTCAGAAATATCCATTTGCGACATAACTTTTAAACGTGAGGCTAAACGTCCTGCGATTTGTAAAGGAGGATTGGCAATTTGACGTAATACACCATCAATACGGTAACGTACACGATAAATTTTTTCATAAGGTTCAAAGTGTAAGTCCGATGCTCCCATACGAATCGCATCAACCAATAATTTATTGATATATTTAACGATAGGAGCAGAGTCTTCACCTTGGTCGTCATCATCATCTTGTTGTTGAGGTGTTGCATCACCTTCTGCTTCTAAATCAAAATCATCATCACCAAAGGCAAAAGAATCACCTGCGGCATAGAGTTGCCCAATCATTTTTTCCAGTTTATTGTGTTCAACAATAATACTTTCAACAGTGAGTTTACTGGCAAAACGAATCGCATCTAAGGCTTCGATATTGGTAGGGTTACTGGTTGCAACAAACAGTACATTGCCACGTTGGAGTAACGGTAAAATATGATATTTGGTAATAACTTTATCATCCACAAGGTTTTGTGGGATAAGAGCAGTATTAAAAGCTGAAATATCAAATAAAGGTTCACCAAAATCTTCAGCAATAATTTGGGCAACTTTGAGTGGGTTAACACGTTGATTTTCAATTAAATAAGGAACAATATCCGTTTGTGCTTTTTTGGCAGCTTCGATAGAGGCTTGCATATTTTCTGCGGTAACAAGTCCTTCTTCTACCAAACGGCGTAAGAAACCTGTAAATCGAAAAGTTGCTTGAGAAGACATATGTGATTACACCTAAACTTGCTATTATTGAAATAATAGGAAAATATTCTTATATATTGTAATAGATTTGCGTGATTGAGAAAATACAAAAAACAGAATTTAATCCATTTTTTTTGCATATTGTTGGTAAATAATGGAAAATTTATGAGCATTCATGGTTAAAAAATAGTGATATTTCAAGAAAATAGATAAAAACAATCAGATTGATTGTAGATTGAGAAAAACATCCATGTTTTTTGTTTACATTTGTTCAGGAAAGGCGGCTTGCTTTAAGTAATTTAAGTCTGCTTGTTCATCACACAAGCGGATAAACTCATAGCCAAACCCACGCAATAAGTGTTCTTTACGCACCGCAATCCATGTGGTATTTAAGCCAAAAATGTCTGTGGCAATTTGTTTTAGGCGATGGTCTCGCTCATTGTCAAAGGCAACATTATTGACAATGCCTACGCCCATACCGAGTTCAACATAGGTTTTAATGACATCTGCATCAAGGGCAGACATGACAATATTGGGTTCAAGACCTGCATCAGCAAAGGTTTTATCGATTTTGGAACGTCCTGTAAATCCGCCATGATAGGTGATTAAAGGGTAGTGTACTAAAGTTTTGAGTGTAATCGTATCTTGTTGTGTTAAAGGATGGTCTTTCGGTACAATGATACAATGTTGCCAATCATAATAAGGAATACTGGCTAAACTTTCTTCAGTTGTTAAGGATTCTGTGGCAATCCCAATGTCTGCTTGCCCTTGTTGCAACATGGTTGCAATTTCAACAGGGCTGGCTTGTTGTAATACTAAATGCACTTTAGGAAAAGCTTTTTTAAACTCATTGATAATAGGCGGTAACACATACCGTGCTTGGGTATGTGTTGTTGCAATGGTCAAAGTCCCTTCATTAATTCGGTTAAAATCATCGGCAATATGTTTAATATTATCAATATCTAATAACATACGTTCAACAATTTTAAATAAAGCATTTCCTGCTTCGGTCAAACCCAGTAAGCGTTTACCCTTACGGATAAAAATTTGTACCCCTAATTCATCTTCTAAATCTTTGATGTGTTTACTTACCCCTGATTGAGAAGTGTAGAGTGCAGCAGATGCGTCGGTTAAATTAAAATTTTGTCGAACGGTTTCACGGATAATGCGTAGTTGTTGAAAATTCATACATTTCTCCGTTTAGGCTTTAAATAAATGCAAGTTCAGTGGTTTAACCCACACTTGCTGACCTGCTTTAAAGGCAAATTGTGTTGCTTGTTCAGGCGATAAACTTAATTCGATATGTTGATGGTTTTTATCGAATAATTCTATCATCACACGTCCGCCAATCCACAATTCACGAGAGAAAGTCGCTTCAAGGCTATGGGGTTGTGGTTGGGTAAATACTTGTAATTCTTCAGGACGAGCAAAGGCAATGACTTGACCTGCATCAATTTCTGATTTGTAGTGTAATTGTTCATCACCTAAGGTTAAAATACCATCTTGATATTGTCCTTCAAAACGATTTGCTTGCCCTAAGAAATCAAAGACAAATGGTGTTGCAGGGGCTTGATAGACTTCTCTTGGTGAGCCGATTTGTTCAATATTGCCCTTATTCATGACCACAATTTGGTCAGCAACTTCTAAGGCTTCTTCTTGGTCATGGGTAACAAAAATTGAACTGATATGTAATTCATCATGTAAATCACGCAACCAACGGCGTAATTCTTTACGCACTTTAGCATCTAATGCACCAAATGGTTCATCAAGCAAGAGTACACGGGGTTCAATCGCCAAAGCACGAGCTAAAGCAATACGCTGACGTTGTCCCCCTGAAAGTTGAGCAGGGTAGCGTTTTGCAAGATGAGCAAGCTGAACCAATTCCAATAATTCCATGACACGTTTTTTGATGTCCGCTTCACTTGGACGTGTGGTTTTTGGACGTACACGCAAACCAAACGCAATATTATCAAACACGGTCATGTGCTTAAATAAAGCATAATGTTGGAACATAAAGCCCACGTTACGGTCACGAACGTGTAAATGGGTTGCATCTTGACCTTCTAAAATCACTTGACCTGAATCTGCAGACTCTAACCCTGCAATAATCCGCAATAAAGTTGTTTTACCACAACCAGAAGGCCCTAGTAGGGCAATTAACTTTCCTTCAGGGAAATCCAGCGAAATATTTTTTAAAGCATGGAAATCGCCAAAATGTTTTTCAATATTTTTAACTTGAATACTCATAAAATCATCTCAATTCTGACAGGATTTATTGTGATGGGTCGCCTGCTTTAGACGCTTGACTTAATTTCTCTTGACGATATTCAATCCATGTTTTTAACACTAAAGTCAATAACGCCAACAAAGCCAATAAAGACGATACCGCAAACGCTGCACTAAAGGTATATTCATTGTATAAAATTTCAACGTGCAATGGTAAAGTATTGGTTTCACCACGAATATGTCCCGAAACAACAGAAACCGCACCAAACTCACCCATCGCACGAGCATTACACAAAATAATACCGTACAATAAACCCCATTTAATATTAGGTAACGTTACCTTCCAAAAGGTTTGCCAACCAGATGCCCCAAGCACAATCGCTGCTTCTTCTTCATCTGTTCCTTGAGCTTGCATTAAAGGAATTAACTCACGAGCAACGAATGGAAAAGTAATAAACACTGTTGCAATCACAATCGCAGGCACAGCGTATAAAATTTTAATTTCATTTTCCATTAACCAACCGCCAAGCCAGCCATTTGTCCCAAAAATTAAGACAAGCATTAAGCCAGCAATTACAGGTGAAACTGAAAATGGCAAATCAATTAATGTGGTTAATAAAGACTTTCCTTTAAACTCAAATTTTGCAATCGCCCACGCTGCTGCTACCCCAAAAATCACGTTTAATGGTACAGAAATTCCTGCTGCAATCAAGGTCAATTTCACCGCAGACAAAGTATCAGGGTCAATCAGCGATTGATAATACACTTCAACGCCTTGTTTAAAAGCTTCAACAAAAACAATCACTAAAGGTAAAATTAAACACGCAACAAAGAACAATAATGCAATGGTTAATAAAGTATATTTCACCCAAGCAGGTTCTCGTGTCGCATGATGAGATTGTAATTTATCCGCCAATTCACGACTATTCTGATTTAAACTCATTAAGTATTTCTCCCCGAACGGCGATAAATCCACGTTTGCAACATATTAATAAACAATAAAATAGCAAAAGATAAAATTAACATCACCACAGCAATCGTGGTTGCACCTGCAAAATCCATCTCTTCTAAACGAGAAATAATCATCAGTGGAGCAATTTCTGTTTTAAATGGCAAATTTCCTGCAATAAAAATGACCGAACCATATTCTCCCACACCACGAGCAAAGGCTAAAGCAAAACCTGTGAGCATTGCAGGGAAGAGCATTGGTAAAATCACTTTAAAAATCGTTTGCATACGATTAGCACCAAGCGTTGCAGCCGCTTCTTCTAATTCTGTTTCAATGTCGCTTAAAACAGGCTGAACCGTACGCACCACAAAAGGAATCCCAATAAAAATCAAAGCTAAGGTAATCCCAATCGGTGTATAAGCAACCTTAATGCCTGCTTGAATTAAATATTGACCAACCCAACCTGTTTCGGCATATAAGGCTGTTAAAGCAATCCCTGCAACGGCGGTAGGCAATGCAAATGGTAAATCGACCAACGCATCAACCAAACGTTTACCAAAAAAATTGTATCGTACCAAGCACCACGCCAATAACACACCAAAAATCACATTAATAAAGGCAGCCAATAACGATGCCCCAAAACTTAATTGCAATGATTTTAAGATACGTTCAGATGTGAGAATCTCCCATAACCCTTCCCAACCAATACCTACAGATTTAAGAAAAACAGCAGATAAAGGAATTAGCACAATTAAGGAAAGATAGGCAATGGTAAAACCAAGAGATAAACCAAAACCGGGCAATACACGGCTTCGTTGCGACATACGACACTCCAACATTGAGAATAGTCAAAATAGGTGCTAAGCATACAGAAAAAGCTAAATAGTAAAAAGTAATAAAAAGTGAATTTTATATATAAAAAAGAGATAATAAAAGCAGAGAAAAGAAAAAGTGAATGACAACTCATCATTCACTTTTAAAAAGGTTAGATGTTATGCAAAGAGATTAGCAAAAAATTGTTTAATTCGGTCAATCAAACGAGAGAAAAAGCCAGCTTCTTCTACTGCTTCTAATGCAACCAAAGGTTTTTCTGCTACAACACTATCATTAACCATCGTAATTAATTTACCGACCACTTGCCCTTGCTGAATTGGAGCATTGAGCTGTGGTTGCAATTCCATTTTGGTTGTTACGGTTGGTTGTTCACCTTTTGGTACGACAATACTATAATCTTCAACCAAACCAATTTTCACTTTATTGGTTTTACCATACCACACACGCTCTGTGGTTAAAACTTCTTTCCCTTGTTTCACATTAATACTATCAAAATTGGTATATCCCCACGCCAATAACTCTTTGGTTTGTTCAAGACGAGCAGGCTCATTTGGGGCTCCAAAAATCACCGAGATTAATCGCATTGAACCACGCTTACTTGATGCAGCTAAACAATAACCTGCTTCAACGGTATGACCTGTTTTTAAGCCATCGACTGTAGCATCGCTAAATAACAACGCATTACGATTCATTTGTTTAATACCATTATAGGTAAACTCTTTTTCTGCATAAATTGGATAATATTTAGCATTATCACGAATCAAATGTTGCGATAAAATGGCAATATCTTTAGCAGAAGAATAATGATTTTGAGCCGGCATTCCTGTTGAGTTCACAAAATTAGTATTTTCCATGCCTAAACGTTTTGCTTCCTGATTCATTAAATGTACAAACGTTCCTTCATTGCCTGAAATATATTCTGCCATTGCAATGGACGCATCATTCCCTGATTGAATAATAATGCCACGCAACATATCCATGACCGTTGCCGAACTATCTAGCGGAACATACATACAGGATTCAGAACTTTTTCCACGACACCAAGCCGATTCATTCATGCGTACTTTTTCATCTTCCGTCAATTCACCATTTAATAATTTTTGTTCGATGATATAACTGGTCATCATTTTTGTCATTGATGCAGGTGCTAGTTTTTGATTCTCATTTTTACTGGCTAAAATTTGTCCTGTTTCATAATCCATTAACACATAAGATTTATTATTCAATGTCGGTGCATTAGGTACAATAGTTGCACTCATGGCAGAAGACATAAAAGCCATAGTAGTAAAAAGACTTACAAAGACAATCGATTGGCGAATCATGGACATATCCTAACAAAATCGGTCAAAATATAGGAAAGATAAAATCAACTATTTTACCTGAAGATAAAGAAAAAAGAAGACTAGACTACAAAAAATAGCATTAATCCTGCAAGATTTTTATCATGATTTATACCATTTGATATAACAATAAAAAGCATAGCTTTTTCCAATCTAGCGATGAGCGATTGGTCTGTTTTATGCAAGAAAAGTGTAAAATATCATCAAAAAATAAATAGAATTGCTAAAAAGCGGTACCTAAGTGTAAAGAAATGTATTAGAAAGCCAAAGTAAAACATGAATAAAAACGATAAAATTTAATTAAATAATTGAATTTATTTGTAAAAAATAAATTAATTTAAGAAAATGGTAACATACGACCAAAGTCTAAAAAGTTCGATTTTGTGAGTATAGCGTTATATAATAATAGATATTTTATGACATGATTTTAATTTGAGAAAGATAGACACTTTTGGGTCAATATTGAGAACTCAAATTAAAGTTTAGGCAAAACGGGTTTACTCAAAACTGTTTAATTGAAAAACATGATTGAGTTAAACAACTTACTTAGGTGAAGGTCAATGTGTGCCTTCAACCTTACACAACTAGGAAAATGGTACAAATGCAACAGTCCGCTGACGAATTACGTCGAGATAGTGAACTTTCTGCTGATGGTGCAGCATATATTGAAAGCCTTTATGAACAGTATTTAGAATCACCAAATTCTGTTTCTGATGAATGGCGTACATATTTTGATAAATATCCAAAAGGTGACCAACCACACCAAACGGTGCGTGAACAATTTTTATTGTTAGGTCGTAACTCTAACCGTGTTCAACCTGTGATTCAAAGCAGTGTAAGTTCAGAGCATGAACGTCGTCAAGTAGCGGTGTTGCAATTAATTGCAGCATACCGTAACCGTGGTCATCAAAAAGCAAAATTAGACCCACTTGGTTTGGCAAAACGTGAATATGTGCCTGATTTAGAATTAGAATCACACGGTTTAACTAAATCTGATTTAGATACAGTTTTCCAAACAGGTAACTTAGCGATTGGTAAGCCTGAAGCAACCTTAAATGAAATGGTTCAAGCAATGGAAGCAACTTACTGTGCATCGATTGGTGCAGAGTATATGCACATTGTCAATACAGAAGAAAAACGCTGGATTCAAGCACGTTTAGAAGGTGCAAAAGGTCAATTTGGCTTTAATGCTGAACAGAAAAAACACATTTTAGAACGTTTAACCGCAGCTGAAGGGTTAGAAAACTATTTAGCTCGTAAATATGTGGGTGCAAAACGTTTTGGTGTGGAAGGTGGTGAATCATTCATTCCAATGGTCGATGAAATTGTACAATGTGCAGGTGCAGTTGGCTGTAAAGAAGTCGTGATTGGTATGGCTCACCGTGGTCGTTTAAACTTACTGGTCAATATTATGGGGAAAAACCCACAAGAATTGTTTGGTGAGTTTGAAGGAAAAGCCTTAAATAAAAAAGGTTCAGGGGACGTAAAATATCACCAAGGTTTCTCATCAAACGTGATGACTGCAGGCGGTGAAATGCACTTAGCCTTAGCATTTAACCCATCTCACTTAGAAATCGTAGGGCCTGTAGTTGAAGGTTCGGTGCGTGCTCGTCAAGTGCGTCGCCGTGATATTGGTGGTGATGATGTATTACCAATCATTGTACATGGTGATGCTGCGTTTGCAGGTCAAGGGGTAAACCAAGAAACCTTCCAAATGTCGCAAACTCGTGGTTATACAGTTGGCGGTACAGTGCATATTGTCATCAATAACCAAGTTGGTTTTACAACTTCTGACCCTCGTGATTCACGTTCAACAGAATATTGTACAGATATTGCGAAAATGGTTCATGCACCGATTTTCCATGTGAATGGTGATGACCCTGAAGCAGTTGTGTTTATTTCAAAATTAGCACACGATTTCCGTCATACATTCCGTAAAGATGTCGTGATTGATTTATTCTGTTATCGTCGTCGTGGACACAACGAAGCCGATGAGCCTCGTGTAACACAGCCTGTGATGTATCAACAAATTGATAAGCAAGCAACGACTCGTACATTATATGCGGACAAATTAGTACAAGAAAATGTATTAAGCCGTGTTGATGCTGACCAAATGATTGAAAATTACCGTGCGGATTTAGAAGCAGGCAATCATGTTGCGAATGCCTTAGTCAAAGAACCAAACAAAGATTTATTTGTGAATTGGTCTCCTTATTTAAATCATGAATATACTGACCAATGGGATACATCATTTAGCCTTGACCGCTTAAAAGAATTGGGCGAAAGCATGGCTAAATTGCCAGAAGGCTTTAAATTACAACGTCAAATTGCTAAAGTTGTAGAAGAGCGTTTGCAAATGCAAACTGGTCAGTTGCCTTTAAACTGGGGTGCGGCAGAAACTTTAGCGTATGCAACATTGCTTGACCAAGGCTATTTAGTGCGTATTAGTGGTGAAGACGTTGGTCGTGGTACATTCTCACATCGTCATGTGAAGTTCCATCATCAAGAAACAGGTCAAACTTATTTGCCATTATGTCATATTAAAGAAAAACAACCGCCATTTGCAGCGTGGGATTCTTTATTATCTGAAGAAGCAGTATTGGCATTTGAATATGGTTATGCAACGACATTACCAAAGAGTTTGGTGATTTGGGAAGCTCAATTTGGTGACTTCGCAAACTGTGCTCAAGTGGTGATTGACCAGTTTATTTCTTCAGGTGAAACTAAGTGGGAGCGTGCGTGTGGTTTAACCATGTTGTTACCACATGGTTTTGAAGGTCAAGGCCCAGAGCATTCATCTGCTCGTTTAGAGCGTTTCTTGCAGTTATGTGCTGAAGAAAATATGCAAGTCTTAACGCCATCAACACCTGCTCAAATTTATCATGCGTTACGTCGTCAAGCGATTCGCCCAATCCGTAAGCCAATGATTGTGATGTCGCCTAAGTCATTGTTACGTCATAAGTTAGCAACATCTACTTTAGATGAGTTAGCAACTGGCTCGTTCCAAACGGTGATTGATGAAGTTGATAGCATTAATAAAGCAGATGTTACTCGTATCGTGTTATGTGGCGGTAAAGTGTACTATGATTTATTAGAAAAACGCCGTGAATTAGGCTTGAATCATATTGCATTGGTGCGTATTGAGCAGTTATATCCATATCCAGAGCAACGTGTTGCTGAAGTGTTAGCAAGCTATCCAAATGCAACAGAATTGGTATGGGCTCAAGAAGAACCGAAGAACCAAGGTGCTTGGTCATTCATTTCACCATATTTATATGAAGGTGTGATTAAGTTACAAGGTAATATTAAGCGTGTTCATTATGCAGGTCGTGAAGCGTCTGCTGCTCCTGCGTGTGGTTCGCCATATTTACATGCAAGCCAACAAACTCAATTAATTAATGATGCTTTAGCGATTAAAGCAGAATAATCCACTTTATTTTTGCGGAGAAGTTGGTTAAATCGACATAGAATCATGTGTAAAATGATGTATAATATAGCGGTTTAACCATTTTTCCGCCAATTAGCCAAATAACTTAGGAGATTTCCAAGAATGGCAACTGAAATTAAAGCCCCAGTATTCCCAGAGTCTGTTGCAGATGGTACGATTGCAACATGGCATAAAAAAGTGGGCGAAGCAGTTTCTCGTGATGATGTAATTTGCGATATTGAAACTGACAAAGTCGTATTAGAAGTTGTAGCACCTGCTGATGGTGTATTAACCAATATTATTAAAGGCGAAGGCGATACTGTTCTTTCTGCTGAAGTAATTGCTCAATTTGAAGAAGGTGCAGCAGGTTCAGCACCTACAGCAGAAGCACCATCTGCAGAAAAACAAGCGGTTGTTGAGCAAGCAACTGCAAATGTACAAGCAGGTGCAACAACTGTAGTAGAACGTTCTCAACCTGTTCAAGACCAAGCACCAGCTGTGCGTAAAGCATTAAGCGAAACAGGTATTAATCCTGCTGATGTACAAGGCACAGGTCGTGGCGGTCGCATTACTAAAGAAGATGTTGCAAATCATCAAACTAAACCAGCAGTTGCTCCATTAAGCGTAGCAGTTGGTGAGCGTGTTGAAAAACGTGTTCCAATGACTCGTTTGCGTAAGCGTATTGCTGAGCGTTTATTGTCTGCAACGCAAGAAACGGCAATGCTTACAACCTTTAACGAAGTGAACATGAAACCAATCATGGAAATGCGTAAACAATATAAAGACGCATTTGAAAAACGCCATGGTGCTCGTTTAGGCTTTATGTCATTCTTTGTTAAAGCAGCAACTGAAGCATTAAAACGCTATCCAGCAGTAAATGCGTCAATCGATGGTGATGATATTGTTTATCATGGTTACTATGACATTGGTGTAGCGGTTTCTTCTGACCGTGGCTTAGTTGTTCCAGTATTGCGTGATACTGACCGTATGAATTATGCGGAAGTAGAAAATGGTATCGCAGCGTATGCAGCTAAAGCACGAGAAGGTAAATTATCTATTGAAGAAATGTCAGGTGGTACATTCACAATTACCAATGGCGGTACATTTGGTTCATTATTATCAACACCAATTTTAAACCAACCACAAACTGCGATTTTGGGTATGCACAAAATCCAAGACCGTCCAATGGCTGTAAATGGTCAAGTTGAAATCTTGCCGATGATGTATCTTGCATTATCTTATGACCATCGTTTAATTGATGGTAAAGAAGCAGTTGGTTTCTTAGTAACAATCAAAGAATTGTTAGAAGAACCAGCAAAATTAATTCTTGATTTGTAATCAAGTTGATTTTTATAATTGTTTAAATAATAAACCAAATAAGCCTAAAGCAACCCTTTAGGCTTGTTTTGCGGAGCAATAAAAATGTCTCAACAATTTGACCTTGTTGTTATTGGTGGTGGCCCAGGTGGCTATGAAGCAGCAATTCGTGCAGCTCAATTAGGTTTTAAAGTGGCGTGTATCGAAAAACGTATCCACAAAGGTAAGCCATCTTTAGGGGGAACGTGCTTAAACGTGGGCTGTATCCCATCAAAAGCATTATTAGACTCATCTCACCGTTATGAAGCGACTCAACATGAGTTGGCTGAACACGGGATTACAACAGGTGAAGTACAATTAGATTTAGCAACTTTATTGGCTCGTAAAGATAAAGTCGTTGATGGTTTAACAGGTGGTGTTGCTCAATTATTAAAAGGCAATGGCATTGAGTGGTTACAAGGTACTGGTAAATTATTAGCAGGTAAAAAAGTTGAGTTTGTATCTCACGCAGGTGAAACTCAAATTTTAGAACCTAAATATGTTATTTTAGCGTCAGGCTCTGTTCCTGTGAACATTCCAGTTGCTCCAGTAGACCAAGATTTAATTGTGGATTCTACTGGTGCGTTAGAATTCCCAGAAGTGCCAAAACGTTTAGGTGTGATTGGTGCAGGGGTAATCGGCTTAGAATTAGGTTCAGTATGGCGTCGTTTAGGTGCAGAAGTTGTTGTATTTGAAGCAATGGACGCATTCTTACCGATGGCAGACAAAGCATTAGCTAAAGAATATCAAAAAATCTTAACAAAACAAGGTTTAGATATTCAAATTGGTGCGAAAGTGTCAGGTACTGAAATTAATGGTCGTGAAGTAACCGTTAAATATACGCAAAATGGCGAAGAAAAATCACAAACGTTTGATAAATTAATCGTGTGTGTAGGTCGTAAAGCGTATGCAGAAGGCTTATTAGCAGAAGATTCAGGCGTAAAATTAACTGAACGTGGTTTAGTTGATGTAAATGACCAATGCCAAACTTCAGTTGAAGGCGTATATGCGATTGGTGACTTAGTGCGTGGCCCAATGCTTGCTCATAAAGCAATGGAAGAAGGTGTAATGGCTGTTGAACGTATTCATGGTCATGCAGCACAAGTCAATTACGATACGATTATCAGCGTAATTTATACACACCCAGAAGCTGCATGGGTAGGTTTAACTGAAGAACAAGCTCAAGCAAAAGGTCATGAAGTTAAAACTGGTCAATTCCCATTTGCGGTAAATGGTCGTGCTTTAGCAGCAGCAGATAGTGCAGGTTTTGTGAAGTTTGTTGCTGATGCAAAAACTGACCGTTTATTAGGTATGCACGTTGTAGGCCCTAATGCGTCTGATATTATCCATCAAGGAATGATTGCATTAGAGTTTGTATCTTCTGTTGAAGATTTACAATTAATGACTTTTGGTCATCCAACATTCTCTGAAGTTGTTCATGAAGCGGCTTTAGCGGTAGATGGTCGTGCTATCCATGCGATTCAACGTAAGAAAAAATAATCTGCGTTAAACGTATAAAATAGGTAAATAGTCAGGTCGAAAGGCTTGACTATTTTTTTGTTTTGTTAATACTTACATTACATTAC
>JBHACK010000073.1:0-2846 GCA_041854545.1 Acinetobacter sp.
ATTGCCAATTTACCAAATACCATTTATCAATTTGCGATGAGTCCATATCAAAATTGGCATACCTTAGCATGGGCAGCGGCTTTAATTATTACCTTTGCCGTCCTTGCATTAAATGTATTTGCTCGTTATATCAGCCGAGATAAACATTAACATCTTTATTTATGAGAGCGTTAAGATGAGTACTGTATTAGATAAACCGACAACACAACGTCCATCGACCATTCAATCAATATTAAAAGCAAGCACAGAGAAACAGCATATGACCACAGCACATGAAACAGGTTTAATTTTACCGCCTGCTAAAATTGAAGTGAGCAATTTAAACTTTTATTATGGCGATTATCACGCTTTAAAAAACATTAATTTAATCATTCCAGATAAAAAAGTAACGGCATTTATTGGGCCTTCAGGTTGCGGAAAATCAACCTTATTGCGTACCTTTAACCGTATGTATGATTTATATTCAGGTATGCGTGCAACAGGAAATATCGCCCTTGATAGTAAAAATATTTTAGATAAAGATGTCGATGTCAATTTACTACGAGCCAGAGTTGGCATGGTGTTCCAAAAACCAACCCCATTTCCAATGTCAATTTATGATAATGTGGCATTTGGCGTACGTTTATATGAAAAATTAAGCCGTGCTGAACTAGATGAGCGTGTGGGATGGGCATTAAAAAAATCTGCCTTGTGGAATGAAGTTAAAGACAAACTAAAAGCATCAGGTTTATCACTTTCAGGCGGTCAGCAACAACGTTTATGTATTGCTCGAGCTGTGGCAACACGTCCAGAAGTATTATTGCTTGATGAGCCAACGTCTGCACTTGACCCAATTTCGACAGGAGCGATTGAAGACTTAATCGAAGATTTAAAAGATGATTATACCATCGCCATTGTTACCCATAATATGCAACAGGCAGCTCGTTGCTCTGATTATACCGTTTATATGTATTTAGGGGATTTAATTGAGATGGGAGAAACCAATCAAGTCTTTACTAAGCCAAAACAAAAAGCAACTGAAGATTATATTACAGGGCGTTACGGTTAATGCAGATATTATCCCAACACTATCATTTAAAACACATTTTGAGAATATATTATGCCTGATAAACACACATCTAAAAGTTATGAACAAGATTTAATCATTGCTCGAGATATTTTCCTAAAAATGGGCGAAATGGTCGATAAACAAATTGAACAAGCCATTGATGCCTTAATGGAATTAAATGAATCCCTTGCGGAACAGGTAAATGACAATGACCAATCCATTAATCAACTCGAACGCCAACTCGATGAAATGATTTTACTTTTAGTTGCACGTCGCCAACCGACCGCCAACGACTTACGCTTTATTATGGCGATGAGTAAAGGCGTGGTCGATTTAGAACGTATTGGCGATGAAGCGTCCAAAATAGCTCGTATGGTACACCGTTTACCTAAGCCCATTTTAGCCCATCTTGGTTATAAAGAAATCCAATCCATCAGCAATCAAGTCCGTTTAATGCTCCATGATGCAATGCAAGCATTTCACCATTTTAATGTGGATTTAGCGTTTGATGTGATGAAAAATGACCGCTTTATTAACCAAGAGTGCCAACTCACCACACAATATTTAATCAATCTACTTCCACAACAACCGCAACATTCACAACACGTTATCCATTTAACATGGGTTTTACGAGCCTTAGAACGTATGGGCGACCATGCCAAAAATGTTGCAGAATTAGTCATTTATATGGGTAGCGGTACTGATGTACGCCATATCTCTTATGAACAAGTAAAACAAGCAGTACAAGAAGCCAAAGAATATCATCAGCGTACCGACTAACAAAAAAATATTTACATAATGTTGGATTCACCTAAAAAACCTGTTTATGATTAATTTTTAGGTGAATTTTTTTTCACTTGACAATCAAATTTATTTTCAATTATTCTAAAAATTAATGAATTACATGAGGAAAACCGATAATGAACCACTTTAAACTCTCCTTACTCAGTAGTAGCGTGTTACTGCTTGTTGCCTGTGCGACCCCACAATCTGAAACAACATCATCTGTTCAACAAATCAATATGCCTGCCCCTACAATGGAAAGTCAAGCACGAACCGCTAATACATCTGCGATGGCGGTAAAAAGACTTCAGAGTGCTGATGCGTACACAATGCCAGCATCTGCTACAACCGTAGCCCCTATGATGCTTGAATCTCATGCAGTCCTAGAACAAAATACCGAACGATATCAAAAAAATGAACCTAATCCTATTCAAAAAGTCAGCGAAAATCCAATTTCAACCTTTAGTATTGATGTAGATACAGGCAGTTATAGCAATATCCGCCGAATGTTACTCAGTTATGGCAAATTACCCCCTGTTGATGCCGTGCGTTTAGAAGAAATTTTAAACTATTTCCATTACCGTTACCCACAACCAACCAATGGCAAACCCTTTGCCCTACACACCGCCAATTACGATTCGCCGTGGAAAAAAGATGCTAAACTCATTAAACTTGCGATTCAAGCCCAAGATATTGATGTCAAAGAACTTCCGCCTGCCAATTTAATCTTTTTGATTGATGTTTCAGGTAGTATGAATAGTGAGCAAAAATTGCCATTGGTGAAAAAAACCTTACGCATTTTAACGGAAAAATTACGCCCACAAGATAAAGTTACCATTATCACCTACGCATCTGGCGAAAAATTAGAATTAGAACCGACATCAGGCAAAGAAAAAGATAAAATCTTAGCGGTGATTAATCGTCTGCAAGCAGGTGGTGCAACATCAGGCGAAAAAGCCATTCAATTAGCCTATCAACAAGCAGAAAAATCCTTTATTAAAAATGGCATTAACCG
>JBHACK010000074.1:0-6914 GCA_041854545.1 Acinetobacter sp.
AAAATGTCCTTCGACAGTTTTAACGCCAACTGGAAGTAAACTGCGATGATGTTGTTTAATGGCATTGACTGCACCATCATCTAACACTAAACGTCCTGCGGTTTGTAGATGTGCTGCCAACCATTGTTGATGAGCAGTAATCGGGTCATTATCTGCGGTAAAGAGTGTGCCTATCATTTCACCTGCCATGATTCGGCGTAAGACATTTTCACTTTCACCACTAGCAATTAAGGTTGGGCAACCTGATTTTGCGGCAAGGCGAGCGGCTCGGACTTTAGTTACCATTCCTCCACGTCCTAAAATTCCACCACCGCCTGCCATATCAAACAGGCTGTCATCTAATGCACGAACTGATGAAAGGAGTTTTGCATTTGGATTTTTGCGTGGGTCAGAATCAAACATTCCTTGCTGGTCAGTTAAAATAATCAGTAAATCGGCTTGTGTTTGTCCTGCTACCATTGCTGCCAGTGTATCATTATCACCAAAGCAAAATTCATAGGTTGATACTGTATCATTTTCATTGATGACAGGAATCACTCGCCATTCAATGAGTTGTTGTAAGGTATCACAGGCATTGAGATAGCGACGACGGTCAGCCAGTTCATCGTGTGTTAATAAGACTTGGGCGGTTTCAATTTGGTGTTGTTGTAACACATTTGACCATGTTTGGACTAAGCCCATTTGTCCAATCGCTGCACAGGCTTGTAAACTTGGTAAGTCGGTTGGGCGTTGGGCAAGTTTCATCCGTACCATGCCTTCTGCCACCGCACCTGATGAAACAAGAATAATTTCATAGCCTTGATGATGTAAATCAGCAATTTGGCTTACCCAATGGGTAATGGCAGTTAAATCTAAGCCTTGTCCATTGGCAGTTAGAAGTGCAGAGCCGATTTTTACAACAAGGCGTTTGCAGTCTTTTAATTGGCGTTGTTCAGTCATGAGTATTCCTAGCGGACGTATTCCACTTCCATTTCATCGTCAAAATCATCATCGAAATCATCAAAGTCATCATCATCGCCATATAAGGCTTTTTCTCGTTGTGCTTTACGCATTTGACGATAGGCTTCTTTAGCAACTAAGGTTTGCTCTCGTGTTTCGGCTTCAAGTTGTTCACGGAAGGCTTGAACTTGTTGAGCATATTCTGGGTCTTCTTGTTCACGTTCTTGTTGTTGCTCGATTTCGTCCATTAAATAGTAAATCACGTCTTGTGTGCCTTCTGCTAACAATCCAGAAGTTTTAAAGACCGCCCCTTGCCAATCCAATTCATCAATCAGATATTGGCACCATTCTTCTCGGCTTTCTTCGCTGATTTGGTCAAGTTTGTTTAAAACTAAAACCATTGGTAATTGTGCTAAAGTTGGCGAGAATTTTTTTAATTCTGCCATAATGGCTTTGGCATTGTGAACAGGGTCTGAACCATCAATCGGTTGTACATCAACAATGTGTAGTAAAATGCGTGTGCGTGCTAAATGTTTTAAGAAACGAATCCCCAAGCCTGCACCTTCGGATGCACCTTCAATTAACCCCGGAATATCTGCCATGACAAACGAGCGATGTCTATCTACATCAACGACACCTAAATTAGGCACCATTGTGGTAAATGGATAGTCTGCAACTTTTGGTCGTGCCGCACTAACAGCACGAATAAAGGTTGATTTTCCAGCATTAGGCATTCCCAATAAGCCAACATCGGCTAAGACTTTGAGTTCAAGGCGAATTTCACGTTGTTCACCTTTAAAGCCTGATGTACATTTGCGTGGTGCTCGGTTGGTTGATGATTTAAAATGAATATTCCCTAAACCACCATCGCCCCCTTTTGCCACTAAAATACGTTGTCCATTTTCCACAAGGTCGCCAATAATGTCGCCAGAGCCAATATCAACGATTGTTGTGCCAACAGGAACATTTAAGACAATATCTTCACCGCCACGTCCTGTACAGTTTGCTCCTGCACCATTTTTGCCACGTTCCGCACGAAATTTACGAGTATAACGATAATCAACTAAGGTGTTAGTATCTTCATCTGCAACAATATAGACACTTCCGCCACGACCACCATCACCACCGTCTGGGCCACCAAAAGGAACAAATTTTTCACGGCGGAAACTGGCTACGCCATTGCCACCATCGCCTGCTTCTACGCTTATGACTGCTTCATCGACAAAACGCATTGCCAATCTCCGTAAGAACTGATGTTCTTTATTCTCTAAATTTAAAACACTCTATTTTGCCATATTCTGCCTGAAAAGGGTAGGGGCGTTTTGTCTGAGCTTTGTCAAAAAAATAACCTAAAATCGTGGGATTTTAGGTTATCTTTTAAGTATGTTTTAAAATCATTAAGCAAATTTTGCTAGGACTTCTAAAAACGCATCTTTTTGACGTGGATATTCTGCAATAATGTCGTGAATGCGTTGTCCTTGCGGATTGGTTGCATTGATATCACGTCCATCAGCGGTAAATTTGGTTAATAAGCGTTCATAATCAAATGGACGCATATGTTTAAATGCGTGATATAACACATGAAAATCCGCATTTACCCCGATTGGCGGTTGTTGCTCTAAATAGGCAAATACTCGTGTATCTGACCATTCTTCATTAAATGTCGCTGGTTGAGAAACTGACATGAGCTTTCCTTATTTATCATCAGGGAAATTGATGGTCATTTCCAACATTTCCGCACTTGAATCAGTATGGACTTTCATATTGATGTGTTCTTCATCAACGCCCCGCATATAGCGATTGACCACTTGCATGATTTCACGTTTCATCTGGTCAATTTTTTCTGGGCTTAAACGACGGCTTAAGCTTTGTTCAGATGCAACAATAACTTTTAAACGGTCTTTTGCAGTTTGTGCACTGCCATTTTTTTTATCACGACCAAAGAGAGTATCCCAAAAACCCATCTTAACCTCCGAATAATCGTGCAAAGAAACCTTTTGGTTTAGGTTTAATGTGGCGATAAGGACGTTCTTCACCTAAGAAACGTGCAACTAAGTCATCATAAGTTTGTCCTGCTTTTGAATCTTTGTACAAAATCACAGGCTTACCTTCGTTTGATGCTTGCAATACATATGGACAATCTGGAATTACGCCTAAAGTTGGAATGCGTAAGATGTCTTTTGAAATATCATCAATCGATAACATTTCATTGTTTTTTGCACGGTCTGGATTAAAACGTGTAATACATAAATGTTTTGGCATTTCGCCTTTACCATCAATCACTTTTTTGGTTTTGCTGTCGAGCATACCAATGATACGGTCAGAATCTCGTACCGAAGAGATTTCAGGGTTTGTTACAATAATCGCTTCATCTGCATGATACATGGCTAAGAATGCACCACGTTCAATCCCTGCAGGTGAGTCGCAGACGATGTATTCAAAATCTTTTGAAAGTTCTTCAATGACACGTGCCACGCCTTCATCTGTTAAAGCGTCTTTATCACGCGTTTGTGATGCAGGTAAGATATAAAGATTATCAAATTCTTTATCTTTAATTAAAGCTTGTTGTAAACGTGCTTCGCCATTAATCACATTAACGAAATCGTAAACGACACGGCGTTCACAGCCCATAATTAAGTCAAGATTTCGTAAACCAACGTCAAAATCGATTACGACAGTTTTATGTCCCCGCATTGCGAGACCTGTTGCGAATGCGGCACTGGTTGTGGTTTTACCAACGCCACCTTTACCCGAAGTTACAACAATAATTTTTGCCACCGAGTCCACTCCTACATGTTCCCCAGTTGATAGGGAAATTCTGTTAATTCAAAAACGGTTCATTATAGCACTCTTACCTAGGTTCGGCTAGTGCAATCAAGGAATCGTTTTTGATTGTTCAACACTTTGAAAAGATTCAATTTTTGTGATTAGACATCTTTTAAAGGTTCAAAGACTAATTCATGTTCTTCATTTAAGTAGATGTAGGTTGGTCTGCCGACTGCATAAGGGGGAATATCTTCTGCCAAACAATATGTTCCTGCAATGGAGACTAAATCCGCATCTAAATATTGACAGAAAATACGGGCACGAATATCGCCTGTTGCTCCTGCAATAATGCGTCCACGAGCAGAACCATACACATGAACGTTACCTGATGCAATAATTTCTGCACCGCTGTTCATACTAGCCATTAACACGACATCGCCGTTTTCTTGTACAAGCGATTGCCCAGTACGCAACATCATATTATGGAAAGATGTTTTGTGTTCAATGGTGATAATAATAGGTTCTGGTACTGGTGCAGGTTCAGTTGTTTCGGTTTCTTGGTCTTCAGTATTTTCCGTTGTTTCGTCTGTATTTTCTACATCGGTATTTTCTGAATCTGTGTTTTTAATGTCATCTGTTGATGCTGTGTTATTTTCTTGCTCAGTTTTTGTGGTGTTGTCATCGTCTTGAGCGGTTGTTTCATTGTCCTTATTGTCTGGTTTGACGGTGTTTTCATCGCTGTCTTTTTTCGTTTCAGCTTTGTTTTTATCTTCCGTTGTTGCCACAGGGGTTGGCGGAGTAGGGGTTTTAAAGACAGCGGATTGTTCATCGGTTGCTTGAATGCGTTGTACTGCTCGGTCTTTTGGCAATACAGGGATTTGAATGGCTTTGGCTTGTTCTGCAAGAATCCCTTCAATCACCGCCATCGGTTGTAAACCTAAGCTAACAAATAGTTGAATAACTTCAATTAATTCTTGTTCGACTGTACTGTCAATGACAACTGGAACGCCTAAAATTGGATTTTTTTTAGAAATTTCCTGTAATTGTTCTCGAATGATGTCCAAGTCATTACTTTCTAAGGTAATGCGACTAAAGGTCAGCATACGACCTGTGATTTTAAATGCGTTCATAAAAAATCCTGTGGCTATTAAACATGAATCATGACCTTGATGATGGGGTGTTCATGTTTTTTGTTTAAAAATGGATTTAAACGTATTCATGATGCTGAATACGGGGGTTCAGTTGGGACAGTATTCTACCACAAGTTCAATAGAGATTCATTAGGGCATATTGAACATTTACTATACACTAAATAATTGTTGTTTCCATGCAAAACTCTCCATAGATTGTTCAAGCGGTTTATATTCTGCACAGACATAACCTTGATAGTTTGATTCGGCAATGGTCTGGAAAATTTGTGCAAAGTCTAATTCACCAGTCAATGGCTGATGGCGTTGCGGACTGTCTGCAAATTGAATATGTCCAATGCAAGGGAGATAATGGCGTAAAGCAGAGCAAACATCTTCACCAATTTTAGCCACATGGTAACAGTCAAATTGTAATCGTACTTGTGGCAGTTCGGCTAATACTTGTTGGGCTTGTTGTAAGTTTTGTACCAAAAAATTTGGCATATCAATGCCATTAATCATTTCAAAAACGACTTGAATGCCATAGGGTTCGGCTTGTGTGTGAGTATAGGCTAAATTTTCTAAAAAAGTTTGCCATGCAAGTGTATTGTTCGGTTCAGCACGTCCAGATAATACATTGATTTGTGGGACATTTAAGGCATTTGCATAGTCTAAAGCGAGTTGTACAGCCTGTTGATAGTCCGTTTTTCGTTCAGCCACACAGGCTAAACCACGTCCGCCTTGCATTAAATCGCCTGCAGGAACATTGATTAAGCAAAGTTTTAATTGATGTTCATGGAGTTGTTGTTGCAGTTGTTCAATGCTTAATTCGTATGGAAATTGGATTTCTACCGTATCAAATCCTGCTTGACGTGCTAAAGCAAAGCGTTCAAGCAATGGAACTTCGGTAAAAATCATGGATAAATTAACGCCTAAATTCAGTTGCATTTTATTCTCCTTGTACTGCTTGAATGACAGTCGATAAATCCTGTTCGGCATAGCCTGCCTGTTTATGTTGTTCCAGTTGTTCTAAGGCACGTTGAGCGACTGGAATGGTTAAGCTATATTTTGTGGCTAAATTGACGGCATTGGTTAAATCTTTGGTTAGGGTTTGTACTTTCCATTGTACAGGCTCAAAAGTTTTGCTTGCCATGCGTGGTGCAAGAATTTGAAATGGCTTAGAATCAGCAAAACCGCCTGCAAGTGCAGGGGCGAGTAATTCTGCATTGACGCCTGCACGTTGAGCAAGGGCAACCGCTTCCGCAATGACGGTACTGGCACTTGCAACAATTAATTGATTACAAATTTTTGTGGCTTGTCCTGTTCCTACATCGCCCATGCGTGTTACACGTTGCGATAATACCGCATAAATTGGCTGTAATTGGCTAATGATTTCTGCATTGCCACCTGCAAAAATCACTAATGAACCATCTTCCGCACCTTTGGTTCCCCCTGAAACAGGCGAATCAATCCAAGTACAACCATATTCTGCTACACGTTTAGCCAGTTGTTGAGTACATTCTACCGATAAACTGGAAAAATCGACAATAATTTGTCCTGCCGTTAAATGGGGAAGGAATTGTTCAACGGTTTGTATGACCGCATTATCATCTGCTAAGCAAAGAAAAATAATAGGATAATCCGCAATGTTTGTTAGCTCTAAAGCAGTTGCTCCTTGTGCAATTAAGGGTTGGCAAGCGGTTGCGGTACGATTCCATACTGCAACTGAATATTGAGCAGAAATTAGGCGTTGGGTCATGCGACTACCCATTAAGCCCATTCCTAAAAATGCAATTTTATTCATCATCTATTCCTTATGCTTTAATATTGACGTGGAACAAATTTTAACGCTTTTTGTTTATCTTTTTTGCGGGCAATGGCACTATTTTTACCAAATAATAATTTTAATTGCCAAATTTTTTCCAAATATAATGCGGTTTTGCGATTGCCTAACATCGCATTTAATACCTGTTTACTGGCAGAAATGGCATCAGGTGAACGTTGGCTGATTTGCTCTGCAAACTGTTGGGCATATATTAAAGGTTCATCTGCAATTTCGCTGATTAAACCATAACTTAAGGC
>JBHACK010000075.1:0-3258 GCA_041854545.1 Acinetobacter sp.
AATATCGTGTATAAACCTGTTGCACCAATTAGCTTAGGTGTAGAATATATTCAAGGTCGCTCAGAAACATTCTCTGGTACTGAAGGTAAAGACCAACGTATTGGCTTAATGGCTAGTTACGATTTCTAACGTTGTAACTGTTTAAAATTTGTTAGACTTAAAACTACATTTTTATCGAGTTTTTATGATGAAAACAAATCGGTAAAAATGTAGTTTTTTTTGGCGGTAAATAAGTAAAATTTTTATTTACTTTGATGAAAATCTCCCTGTTATTACCTATTTTAAAATATGATATGTTTTGAAATAGGTTTTATTGTGTTTACACGTTTGACTTTAAAAGGAAAATGTATGGAAATTACTTTAAATGCGTTTTATACCTTAGTCATTGCAGTGCTAGTCTTATTATTAGGACGAGTATTAGTCAATAAAATTAACTTTTTGCAACGTTATAGTATTCCTGAAGCGGTTGCGGGTGGTTTAGTTGCATCGATTATTGGTTCATTATTATTTGTTTTTGCTGAAATTTCGTTTAATTACCACGGTGATTTACGCACAGCCTTGATGTTAATGTTCTTTACATCTGTAGGGTTAAGTGCGAATTTTAATCGTTTAAAAGAAGGCGGTGCAGCACTTGTTATTTTCTTAATTGTTGTCAGTGTGTTTATTGTTGTCCAAAATGCTGTAGGTGTTGGTATGGCAACAGTACTTGGTTTAGACCCGCTGATTGGTTTGGTTGCAGGTTCAATTACCTTAACAGGGGGACATGGTACCGCAGGTTCATGGGGTGGAACACTTGAGCAAACTTATGGTTTAGACCATGCGACTTTATTAGGAATGGCGAGTGCAACCTTTGGTTTAGTTGCAGGGGGGATTATTGGTGGGCCTTTGGCAAACTTTATCATCAAACGTCATAACCTTGCATCACCAAAAAGCCAAGAACAACTTGCAGAAGATAAGAAAGAGCAAAATTCAGGTACAACGGCTGAAGAAATTGACAGTAGTACAGAATATGTTGCATTTGAAAATCCAAAACAAGTGCGTTTAATTACTACTGAAAATGCAATTACGGTATTAGGTTTATTTGCCTTATGTTTAGCATTTGGTGATTTCATGACCAATACCTTTAAAGGTACAGACACCATGTTGGCAAAATTACCAACCTTTGTATGGTGTTTGATTTCGGGTGTAATTGTTCGTAGTGTCTTAGAAAATGTCTTTAAAGTCAAAGTCTTTGACCGTGCAGTCGATGTATTTGGTAATGTTGCATTATCTTTATATTTAGCAATGTCATTGGTTGCCTTAAAACTTTGGCAGTTATGGGACTTGGCGTTACCATTGTTGGCGATTTTGACCGCTCAAACAATCGTCATGTTATTATACGCTTACTTCGTTACGTTCCGTATCATGGGCAAAGATTACGATGCAGCGGTGTTAGCAGCAGGGCATTGTGGTTTTGGTATGGGTGCAACACCAACTGCGGTGGCAAATATGCAATCGATTACCAGCCGTTTCGGGCCTTCACATAAAGCCTTCTTAATTGTGCCATTATCAGGTGCATTCTTAGTCGATTTAGTGAACTTGGCAGCGATTACAGGGGCGATTGACTTAATTCGTTAATGTCATCAAACTTGAATCTTAAAAGAAAGTGTCTAGAAGTAGGCACTTTCTTTTTTTGTTTTATCAAAAATACAAATCATGCTAATTTGTAGAATAAATGTAAATCAAGTGGATTTATTTGTAATATTATGAAAAATATCAATATTTTTATTTTAAATACATTGAATAAATAGGATGAATACACAGATAGATTTTAATAGATTAATTTTAACTAACTGTTTTATTTTGATATTTTAAAATGTTTAATAAATATTCAAATCTTATCCCCCTTATATTTTTTGTTAATTTATGGTTTAATATAGGCACTTTTTTATTTTTTTAATACAAAAAATAAGGTGGGATAGAGAGATTTTATCTTATTTTTTGTTTTGCAATGTAATAGGCATGAAGATGACTACAGTAAATGCTCCAGAATTTGTCCGTCACCCTGCATTAATTCAATGGGTGGAAAAAATTGCTCAATTAACAAAACCTGCAAAAATTGAATGGTGCGATGGTAGCGATGAAGAAAATCAACGTTTACTTGATTTGATGATTGCAAATGGCACAATGAAAAAATTGAATCAAGAAAAACAACCTGATTCATATTTAGCGTGTTCAGACCCAAGCGATGTGGCTCGTGTTGAATCTCGTACTTTTATTTGTTCAGAAAAGCAAGAAGATGCAGGTGCAACAAATAACTGGGTTGCTCCAGCAGAAATGCGTGAAACATTAAATGGTTTATTTGATGGTTGTATGCAAGGACGTACGATGTACGTTGTGCCTTTCTCAATGGGGCCTTTAGGCAGTCATATTGCACATATTGGTATTGAAATTACCGATTCACCTTATGTTGTGGTGAGTATGCGTAAAATGGCTCGTATGGGCAAAGCTGTTTATGACATTTTAGGAACAGACGGTGAATATGTGCCATGTGTGCATAGTGTAGGAGCTCCTTTAGCAGAAGGTCAAAAAGATGTTGCTTGGCCATGTAACCCTGAAAAATACATCGTTCATTACCCAGAAACTCGTGAAATTTGGTCATTTGGTTCGGGTTATGGTGGTAACGCATTGTTAGGTAAAAAATGTTTGGCATTGCGTATTGCATCGGTAATGGGTCGTGATAATGGTTGGTTAGCTGAACATATGTTGATTTTAGGTGTTACCAATCCACAAGGTGAAAAACATTATGTTGCAGCAGCATTCCCATCAGCATGTGGTAAAACAAACTTTGCCATGCTTATTCCGCCAGCAGGCTATGAAGGCTGGAAAGTAGAAACTGTAGGTGATGATATTGCATGGATTAAACCTGGGAAAGATGGTCGTTTATATGCAATCAACCCTGAAGCAGGTTTCTTTGGTGTTGCCCCAGGGACAAATACCAAAACCAACTCAAACTGTATGTCAACCTTAACGCATGATGTGATTTATACTAACGTTGCATTAACTGCTGATGGTGATATTTGGTGGGAAGGTTTAACCAAAGAAGTGCCTGAAGGTTTAATCAACTGGAAAGGTCAGCCACATACAGGCGAAGAAAAAGCAGCACATCCAAATGCTCGTTTTACCGTTTCAGCAGGTCAATGTCCATCCATTGATCCAAACTGGGAAGATCCAAATGGTGTACCAATTACCGCATTTATTTTCGGTGGTCGCCGTGCC
>JBHACK010000076.1:0-3231 GCA_041854545.1 Acinetobacter sp.
AACAGAAGTAGTTTATGACCCTGCAGGTCGTACCGATGTAGAGACCTTACAAGAAGTCGCTAAGAATTTATTGAAATTAAAAGCAACACAACCCACAGATGAAGAAGAAATTGCGTATTTAAAATTATTTAATGAACGTCCTACACGCTTTATTGATGTTAATGTACCCAAAAGCATTTCTGCTGCTCCACTTAAAGTGAACAGTGTTTTTGTATGGCGACCTCATTTACCAAACGGACGTTTAACTTTAGATTATTTTCCTATTTTATTAGGAGAGCATCAAGAAAAACGTTGTGTAACCATTTTACCTGCATATTTTTGGAGAATGACAGAGTTATATCAAGTATGGATTTCAAAAGATTTTTATTCTTCCGCAGAATTAAGTCTAGCGTTTTACCAACGTATTAATGAAATGCCGAATTTTTGGCAGTCAGAATTTTCAACATTATTACGACCACAAGCAAAAGAATTGCCAAATTTAGGTCAGCATATGACCATACCAACAAATTTACCAATTCCTACAGTGGCAGATAATGATTATATTGATCGCTTTTATCAATATTTAGCCCATAATTGTACAATTGTACGTACAGATGAACAAAATATTTTAGAATGTGTACAATATTTACAACAAGGAAAAGACATTACAGGATTATATTCAGCTCATATTGAGCAATATGCTCGTATGCGTTTTTATGATTTTTCTGGTTTTTTAAAAGAGTTAGTTGATCCTGATTTAAATGCAAAATTAGGGCAACATGCATTATTACAAGTAGATAAAGCCATTCAATATAAAAAATTAAAACCTGAACAAATCCAACAATTGTTAAGTGCTTTAGCAAGTGGAGTAAAACAGGGCAATACAAATACAATGTTGTATTTGGCTTATTTATATTTAGTTGGTTTATTTGTACCTCAATCTTTAGATCAAGCCAATGAATATATGATTCTTGCTATGAATGCTGGAGATTGGCGTACGTATAGTTTTAAAGCAGAGCAAATGATTGCAAATCAAGAAGACCCTACATTAATTATTGAACAATTAGAATTAGCAAGTAAACAAGGGCATCCAACAGCTCATACTCGATTAGCCCAATTTGCATTAGAAGTCACACAAAAATCTATAAAATCTCCACCAGTACAAGACACATCATCTGTTTTAGAAACAGTGAATACAGAACCAGTGAAGACAACATCTGAAACAAAAGAATCTCAGAGTAAATCTACACCATTACCACAATTTCATTCAAATATGAATATTGATGACATGGATGAAGAACAACGTATGCAGTTGTATGAAATGTTAAGAGAAAATCAAGCGATGTGGCAAGATTTTAAACCTAAATCTAAGTTTGATTTATCAAATAACAATGTTAAGATTGTTGTGATTGTTATTTGTATTTTAATTATTTTATGGTTTATGATTAAATAACATACTCATTTTCTACAAAACATCGTTCAATGCTAAAGGGTATTGAACGATAATTAACAGAACATTAAAAAATAGAGGTTGTGCTTTATATAAAAAGAGGAAATGTAATATATTAAAAAACAGAACCTGCGATTGTAACAGCATGTTTAAATCCAACACATTGCTCACAACGTTGTAACCATTGTTGTGTCGATTGATAATGCTTAGGTAATCCTACACGTTCACGAGCGGCTGCTACGGCAAAATACATTTGAATATCTGCCCCTGTTAAGGATTCACCAGCAAACCACGGTTGTTTACTTAAGGTTTGTTCAACTAATTCCAATGCAGAATTGATATTGCCATTTAATATCATTGAGCCAATACCATCTTTTAATTTATTGGCAATGGGTTTAGCAAAAAAAGGAACTTTTTGTGTTGCTTTAGATAAAATTAAACTCATGACTAAAGGTGGCATGAGTGAACCTTCTGCAAAATGCAACCAAAATGTATATTCTCGCCATGCTTTTTCTGTTTTTGGATAAAAAAGCTGTTCTTTATCGTATGTTCTTAATAAATATTCAATAATTAAGGCAGATTCTACTAGGGCTTGTTCACCTTGTGGTAATGTATCATCAATAAGAATGGGTGCTTTCCCCATTGTATGTAATTGTTTTAACTCAACTGGAGCAAGATAGGTTTTATGATTGCGTGGATAACTGACTAATTGATAATCTAAACCATAGGCAAGTTTTAGTTCTTCCAATAGCCAAAGAATACGAAAAGAACGTGATTTTTCAAGATGATGTAAGGTAATCATAATAACTCAATTCAAAAAGAAAGGGCGAAAACTCGCCCTTAAGGTCAATAATAAACCAATTAAGATAATGCTTGTTCACGAGCAATGGCACGATAACCAATATCTTTACGATATTGCATACCATCAAAATGAACAGTTTTACACACCGCTAAAGCTTCTGCTTGAGCTTGTTGCACAGTATCACCTAAAGATGTTACACACAGTACACGTCCGCCAGCGGTGATAATTTCACCTTTCTCATTGGTCGCTGTCCCTGCATGGAAAATTTTGGTATTTGCGGTTGCGGTTTCTAAACCAGAAATCACATCGCCTTTACCTGATGTTTCAGGATAACCTGCTGTTGCTAATACAATACCAATCGATTTACGTTCGTCCCATTGTGCTTCGCTTGGTAAGTTTCCTGCTAAGCCTGCTTGGACTAATTCAACTAAAGAAGATTGTAAACGTACCATAATTGGTTGAGTTTCAGGGTCGCCAAAACGGCAGTTAAACTCTATCACTTTTGGATTGCCATCAGCATCAATCATCAAGCCTGCATATAAAAAGCCTGTATATACATGACCATCTTTTTTCATGCCTTCTACGGTTGGACGCATAATTTGTATCATCACACGTTCAAACACATCTGGTGTAACCACAGGAGCAGGGGAGTAGGCACCCATACCACCTGTATTTGGGCCTTGGTCGCCTTCAAAAATACGTTTATGGTCTTGTGAAGTCGCCATTGGTAAGATGTTATCGCCATCAATCATACAAATAAATGATGCTTCTTCACCTGCCAAAAATTGTTCAATCACAACACGAGAGCCAGCATCACCAAATTTATTACCTGCGAGCATATCATCAATCGCATTGAAGGCTTCTTCTTGAGTCATTGCCACAATCACGCCTTTTCCAGCCGCTAAGCCGTCTGCTTTAATCACAATCGGAGCCCCATGTTTTTCAACAAAGGCTTTTGCAGGTGCAACTTCGGTAAAGACTTCGTAAAATGCGGTTGGAA
>JBHACK010000077.1:0-13276 GCA_041854545.1 Acinetobacter sp.
ACGACTACACCAGGTGCAAATGGTACATCAACACCATCATACACAGTATCTGTTCCAACAGCACCAATTACAGTAAATGGTAATGGTACAGTTTCAGCTCCAAGCAATACGACTGGAGCAAACCGTCCAGTAAGTGCAGGTGATGTAGCAAATGCAATCAACAACTCTGGTTGGAATGCACAAGCAAATGGTGCGAACAATACACTTGTTAGCCCAGGTGAAAATGTAAGCTTTAACCAAGGTGATAATATTGCCGTAACGAAAGATACGAACAGCAATAATATCACGATTGCAACAACACCAGACATTAATGTGAAAGGTAACTTAACCGTTAATGGTAACTCAACTGTTGGTAACTTAACTGTTCGACCTAACTCAACTGTAGATATGGGTGGCAATAAGATTCTTAACGTTGCTCCAGGTGAAGTAAGTGCGAACAGTACAGATGCAGTGAATGGTAGCCAGTTATATCAAGCATACCAAGTACTTGGTGGTAATAACCAAACTGTTAATACAGCACCTGTAACTAACAATACAATTGTAACGGGTAATGGTTCAACTGCTGTAGGCAATGTGACTGTGAATAACGGTACAAATGTTACGGAAGTTGTTACATCTAACAATTACACCATGGTAACCTATAACGTTGAAGGTCAGAAGAACTACGTTACAAACGACGTCATCCAAGCGATTGGTCGTATGAACGAACAAGGTATCCAGTTCTTCCATACCAATGACGGTACAGGTAGCCCGCGTGCAATCCAAGGTGCGAATGATGTAGACTCAAGTGCATCAGGTGCGTATGCAACTGCAATTGGTCGTCGTTCAGAGGCTGCAGGCACTGACGCTGTTGCAATGGGTCATGGTTCTAAAGCTTTAGGTAATCAAAGTATTGCAATTGGTACAGGTAACGTAGTTACTGGTAAAGGTTCGATTGCGATTGGTGACCCATCTTATGTAACAGGTACAGAAAGTGGTTCATTTGGTAATAACAACGTAATCGCAACAGATGATACCTTTGTGATTGGTAATAATGTTACTCAAACCCAAGCAAATTCTGTTTTCTTAGGTAAAGAGACAGCTTACTCGTATGCAACAGGTACTAATGCAAGCTTAATTGCTGCAGCACAAGAAGCATCTAGCAACTTGACCACAGCATCATTAGCACAAAGTGAAGCTACAGCGAAACTTGAAGTGGCACAACAAGTCTTAATTGGCTTACAAAACACCACAACAGCAACTGCAACAGAAATTACTGATGCTCAAGCTGAGATTACAACTGCACAAACTGCATTAGATGCTGCGAATACAGCATTAACAACTGCTCAAGACACTGCAACATCAGCACTTGCAGCAGTTAAAGCAGATGAAGCAACAGCAGCAGCAAACAGCATCGCAACCAATACAGGTCGTACTGCAGGTATTTCAACTGCATTGACGAACCAAACAGTTGCAGGTGTAAATAATGTTTACGCTGGTGGTGACCAAGTTGTGGGTGTTGTAAGTGTAGGTAGCGATACTGAAACTCGCCGTATCCAAAACGTTGCACCTGGCTTACTCAGTGAGAACAGTACAGATGCAATCAATGGTAGCCAGTTATATGCAATTGCAGGTAACTTAGCAGAAACTATTGCAAACAATGCGGCTCGTACAATTACTGTTCAGTCAAATGGTACAACTGTTGCAACAGGTAATACGGTGAACTTTGCAAACGGTACAGGTTCAACTGTTACTGTAACTGCAGGTAATCCAACTTATACTGAAACTTCAACAGGTGATGTATTAACATACAATGCTACAGGTAATACTTATACCAAGGTAGATGGTACAGTGGTTGAAGCAGGAAATGTAACAACAACTGCGACACCAACCATCAAAGTTGATACACCAATGGCATATGTCAATGAAGACCCAGCTGATGTATCTACACGAAGCAACACTGTAACAATGGTTGGTGCGAATGGTAATACGACTAGCCCAGTAGCAATCAACAACGTTGCAAGTGGTATGCGTGATGCGTCAGGTAATGCAACCAACTTGGCAAATGCAGTTAGCACCAATGCAGTGAATATTGGCGACTTACAACAAGTAGCGGGCGATATTCATAAACGTATTGGCGATGTTGAAGGCAATGCATACGGTGGTGTAGCACAAGCGTTAGCAACTGCTGGCTTACCGCAAGCATACTTACCAGGTAAGAGCCTTGTTGCAGTCGGAGCAGGTACATATAAGGGCGAAACAGGTTATGCTGTGAGCTTCTCAAGTATCAGTGATGGCGGTAACTGGATTATTAAAGGTACTGGTAGCGGTAACTCGCAAGGTAGCTTAGGTGGTTCGATTGGTGTTGGTTACCAATGGTAATAAGCAACTGATTTGAGAAACGTATCCAAATAATCGCAAGATTATTTGGATACACTCAAAAATGTAAGGATTATGAAAATGAAATTCAAACAATCAATTTTTAAACTTGCAGCAGTTGCAATCCTTGCAGCCGCAGTAAGTGCGTGTAGTACACCGACTAAAGTGTCAAAAGAAGGCACAACAGATGAACCAATTTGGCCTAAATGGGATTCTGTAACCTTTAACAAAGACCGTGGTACATTTCCTAACTTAACGTCTTTGCGTGAAGTAAAAGCAGGCTTAACCAAAGACCAATTATACTATTTGCTTGGTCGTCCACATTACGATGAAGTATGGCGTCCGCGTGAGTGGAACTACTTGTTCCATTTCCATACCCCCGGTGTGGGAACAGATGGTGTAACAACGTGTCAATTTAAAGTGTTATTTGATTCAAATAAAATTGCTCGTACTTTCTATTGGAACGCAGTTGACCCTATTGATGGAGCGTGTCCACCTGTGATTCGTCACTTGAATCCACCGACACCAACAGCACCAGTAGTTCCAGCACCAACACCTGCACCGAAGTTACAACGTTATACTTTAAATGCAGATGCGTTGTTTGCGTTCGACAAGTACACCTTAGACCAAATGAATCTTCAAGGTCGTCAAGAATTAGACCGCTTGGCTGAAACCTTGAAGAAATTTGATCAGTTGAACGGTATCCTTGTTGTAGGTCATACAGACTACTTAGGTACAGATGAGTACAACATGGTACTTTCTCGTAACCGTGCAGAAACTGTGGCTCGTTACTTAATTAGCCGTGGTGTACCAGCAGGTATTATGCGTACATTTGGTGCAGGTGAACATGAACCTGTGAAACAATGTACCGATACAGGTAACCGTCCAGAATTGAAACGTTGCTTACAACCGAACCGCCGTGTTGAAGTAATTGTTGATGGTTCAGGCATTTTAGACGGTAGCGTAAATCCAGCAGAAGTGCAAATTTTACCACGTTAATTTTAAGATGATGATGGGAAAACATTCTCATCATCATTGCAAAAATATCAACAAAAAATCCAGTAAATGATGAGTTTACTGGATTTTTTAATGGGGTGGTGGAGTAGAGTGGTGATTTACGTCAAGAGTTGCTCTAACATCAATTCATAAATGTCCGTGAGTTTATCCAAGTCCGCAACATCAACATGTTCATTCACTTGATGAATCGTTGCATTGAGTACACCTAACTCAATTACTTCCGCACCTGTTGGGGCAATAAAACGTCCATCAGATGTTCCACCGCTAGTTGAAAGTTGAGCATCTGTACCTGTAACTTGTTTAATGGCAGTTTGTGTTGCATTAACTAACTGACCAACTGGCGTTAAAAACGGTAAGCCTGATAATGTCCATTCAATCGAATAATGCACCGCATGACGGTCTAAAATTTCACATACACGAGCTTTTAACTCATCGGCAGTCACTTCCGTTGAATAGCGGAAATTAAAGACAACTTTTAATTGGTCAGGAATCACATTCGTTGCCCCTGTCCCTGCTTGAATATTTGAAATTTGGAATGAAGTTGCAGGGAAATATTCATTGCCATTGTCCCATACCGTTTGGCATAACTCGGCAATCGCTTGGCTCGCCTGATGAATTGGATTATTGGCTAAATGTGGATAGGCAACATGACCTTGTTTCCCTTGTACCGTAAGAATACCATTGAGCGAACCACGGCGACCATTTTTAATGACATCGCCCAAAGTTGTGGTACTTGATGGTTCACCGACTAAGCACCATGTAATTTTCTCTTGACGGCTTTCTAAGCGTTCAATGACTTTAACCGTACCATTAATTGATGGGCCTTCTTCATCAGAAGTAATTAAATAGGCAATCGAACCTTTATGATTTGGATGTTTTGCAACAAAACGTTCTGTTGCCACCACAAAGGCAGCGATTGCAGTTTTCATATCTGCACTGCCACGTCCGTATAATTTACCATCACGGATTTCAGGTTGGAATGGGTGAGAATGCCACGCATTGACATCACCAGTTGGCACAACATCGGTATGTCCTGCAAAACAAAACACAGGAGATTCTGTGCCACGTCTTGCCCAAAGGTTTTGTACATCTTCAAATTGCATGGTTTCAGTTGTAAAGTCAATTTGTTGCAAACGTTTTGCAATGATGGCTTGACAATCTAAATCCGCAGGAGTAATCGATGCTTGGCGTAAAAGTTGTAAACTAAGGTCGAGAGTAGGAGTTGTCATGATGTTTCAGAAGTCAATAAGCGTTAAAAAATAATGGTGATGAATCACATCACCATCACAAAGATAAAAGATTAACGGTGAAATAAACGTGCTTTATCACGTTGCCAATCACGGTCTTTTTCACTAGCACGTTTATCGTGTAACTGTTTACCTTTTACTAAGGCGATTTCTAATTTGACTAAATGCCCTTTCCAATAACAGGCTAAAGGGACACAAGAATAACCTTTTTGATTGACCGCTCCCATCAATTTATTTAATTCACGGCGAGAAAGTAACAATTTGCGTGTGCGGGTTGCTTCTGCCACAACGTGCGTAGATGCCGACAATAATGGCTGAATTTGAGCACCAAACAAAAAGGCTTCACCATTTCTAAAAATAACATAACTTTCAACAAGGCTCATTCGCCCAGCTCGTAATGATTTGACTTCCCAGCCTTGTAATGATAGACCTGCTTCGAATTTTTCTTCAATAAAATAATCATGGCGAGCCCGTTTATTTTGAGCGATGGTTCCGCCTGATGATTTTTTAATAACTTTTGCTTTAACCATACGATAAAAAAATTCCACATATTCGGGCATATTTAACTTGATAAATCATGCCAATTTTAAAATGGATTGCGTGTTCTGACATTAAAAAACAATGTTTAACACATGATTTAGCCCCATTGTCGCATATTTACCTTAATTTCGCCAGTAGCACAAGAAAACTCTGCTAAAATTTGTTACAATAGGGCATTTTATTTTAATTTGAGCCTATCTCATGTCAAAAACTCGTGTACTTTACCCCGGAACATTTGACCCGATTACCAATGGACATTTAGATATTGTCAGCCGTGCCAGTAAAATGTTTGACCAAGTGGTGATAGCGATTGCCGTAGGACATCATAAACAGCCATTATTTAGCTTAGATGAACGGGTAACACTTGCACGCCAAGCAACACAACATTTACCCAATGTTGAAATTGTTGGGTTTGATGGATTACTAATCAACCTATTTAAACAACAACAGGCAACAGCCGTTGTGCGTGGTTTGCGTGCCGTTTCCGATTTTGAATATGAATTTCAGTTGGCGAATATGAATCGCCAATTATCACCAGAATATGAAGTGATTTTCTTTACTCCAGCAGAACAATATTCCTTTATTTCATCGACCTTGATTCGAGAAATTGCCCGTTTAGATGGTGATGTCAGTAAATTTGTTCCCCCTGTTGTAGAACAAGCCTTTGTTAAAAAATTTAAACAAGGCTAAGCGAGAACACCGTGGCATTGTATATTACAGATGAATGTATTAATTGTGATGTGTGTGAACCTGTTTGCCCTAATGAAGCCATTTTTATAGGGGAAGAGATTTACCAAATACACCCTAATTTATGTACCGAATGCGTAGGACATTTTGATGAGCCACAATGTGCCTTATTTTGTCCTGTAGATTGCATTCCCAAAGACCCAAATCATCTAGAAACAGCAGAACAGTTACAAATCAAATATCAAACCCTAATGGCAAATAAAACTTGATTTTTTGATGGTAAATCAATTTAAAATCAAGTATAATCCGCCGTGAAGTGAACTGGGCGACCGCTGTTGTGGACATCTTCGGATTGAAGCAAGAGAGGAAAGTCCGGGCTTTATAGGGCAAGGTGCTAGGTAACGCCTAGGCAGTGTGAACTGACGGAAAGTGCAACAGAGAGTAGACCGCCATATAATTTCGGTTATACGGTAAGGGTGAAACGGTGTGGTAAGAGCACACCGCATGACTGGCAACAGGACATGGCATGGTAAACCCCACTAAAAGCAAGACCAAATAGGAATCCGATGGTGTGACCCGCACTGGATTCGGGTAGGTTGCTGGAGCGTATGAGTGATTGTACGCCTAGATGAATGGTCGTCCACGACAGAACCCGGCTTATAGGTTCACTTCACCTAATTTTTAAACAATTAAATCAAAATCTTAAAAAAATAAAAAAATAATGCTTGACAGTTTATGGAAATATACGCATAATACGCACACGTTTTACGGCTATGTAGCTCAGTTGGTTAGAGCACAGCACTCATAATGCTGGGGTCACAGGTTCAAGTCCAGTCATAGCCACCATTTTATAGGTTCATACCCCTCCGTATGAACCTTTTTTTATGCCTATATTTGTTGCAATTTAAATTTCAAATCATACTGTAGGTTGGTGTTGAGCGATAGCGAAACCCAACGGATTAAAGCAATATTTTGAAAGTATTGGATTTTATGCTTTAACTGAACCAATGAGAAATTTAAAAATAAGAATAGGGCATCCTGACACTTCATAACACTCTTTACAATTTGGCAATCATTTTAGAAATAAAATCGCATTTTTGCATTAAAAATGGCTAAATCTTGATTTTCATCGTCAAATTGCTTGTTGATATTTTAATATCAACTGCACAATTTTCCTTGAAAATCTGCGATTTCTCTCATTTTTAATTGCAAATATGAAATGTCAGGATGCTCTAGTAAAAAACCGTTAAGACATCATCTTAACGGTTTCCCTTAGTGTATTATTTTATCGAATCATCGATTAAAGTTTTACACCGCCTGTGCTAAACGCTTCTAAATGGATTTGCGTTGCAGGAATACCACGAGCAGTTAAGGCTTTATACTGTTCTTGCATAAATGCCATTGGGCCACATAAATAATAATCCGCATCAGCAGGTAATAATTCTGCAGGTACAGTCGCTAAATCTAAGCGACCTGTTGCATCTGCTTGACCTTCTTCATAAGTAACAAAGGTTTTAACCTGTTCAAATTTTGCTTTTACATCATCAACCAGATGTTTCATCGCATGAACTGCTTCATTACGGCACGCATGGATAAAGCTTACAGGTTGTGGAACGCCTGCATCAACTAATTGATTTAGCATTGCAACCATTGGCGTTAAACCAACACCACCACTAATAAAGACATTTTTCTTATCAGTATTAACTAAGAAAAAGTTACCTGTTGGTGCAGTGACTTCGATTTCATCGCCTACATTTAAACCGTGTAGTGTGTTTGATACCCAACCGCCTGCAAGTTCACCTTTAGCATCTTCACGTTTTACAGAAATACGCAAATAATCTGCTTTAGGGCTGTCAGATAACGTATATTGACGTGGTTGTTTTAAGCCTAATTCTTCAACAAATACACGCACAGAAATGTATTGACCTGCTTTATAGCTTGGTAACTCACCGCCATCACTTGGTTGTAAGTAGAATGATGTGATTTCTGCACTTTCATCAACTTTTTTCGCAATTTTAAATTTACGCCAGCCTAACCAACTGCCTTTAGTTTGAGCGTGTTCATCATAAATTGCTTTTTCAGTTTTGATTAATACATCTGCTAATTGACCGTATGCCGCCGCCCATGCTTGAATCAATGGTGCGTCCATTGGAATGCTTAACACTTCGCTAATAGAGTGTAATAAGTTTGTGCCGACAATGTCGTATTGTGGGGCTTGAATTTCAAGGCTCACGTGTTTGTGTGCCATTAATTCGATAGCTGGTGCAAGTACCATTGGGTTTTCAATGTTTTCAGCATAAGCAAGCACCGCACCTGCTAAAGAACGTGCTTGAGCTCCGCTACGTTGATGCCCTAAGTTAAATACTTCTTTTAACTCTGGGTTATTGGTCAACATACGGTTATAGAAATAAGACGTTAAAGCAACACCGCTTTCACGAAGAACAGGGACAGTATCTTTAACAAGTTTGATTTGCTCTGGCGTTAATGACATGGCTGGAACATTCCTATGATGAGAGATTAAAAGATGTATTTAAGATACATCTTTTAAGATGTTTTGACAAGTAGGCAAGCGATTATTGTTATCGATTTTTTTGTTTATTCTCTGTTACAGGAAAATATGAAGAATTAGACAATAAAAAAACCTATCATCGATGATGATAGGTTTTAAGCCATTATTTAAATGGGTTTAGAAGTTATAGCGGAAACCAACATTTACGCCATATTGATTTACTTTAGTATCTGCGTCGCTAACTTTACCTAAGTAGTTGTATTCAACGCCTGCATTTAATGCCATTGCTGGAGTAAAGTTATATTGTACACCTGCTAAAGCACCTAAACCTAATTGTGTTTTTGTTTCTTCAGCAGAACCGACTACAGTACCTGAAGATGTTTCTGCTGCTTCAAACTTAAGCACATTTAATCCCGCACGAGCACCTACATAAGGTGTAAACGCAGTTTTAGTATCAAAATCATAAATCGCAGAAACACCTACAGAGTGTGCAAGAACTTCAGCATTGTATGTATTTGTACCATATGTTTCACTATTTTGAAGTTTACCAAAATAAGTATAATCTACAGCGTAACGGATGTTGCCAAGGTCTTTACCAGCACCAATACGGAATGCAGTTGCATTATCTTTAACCTTTTCACCATCTTCTTTTGCTTCAAGTTTAGATGCACCAACATCACCTTGTACATACCAGTTTTGAGCAAATGCTGTGCCAGAGAAGGCAACCAATAATGCAGTAACTGCACCTAAAAAAAGATTTTTTAACATATCTACGTCCTATTTCATCACAAGGGAGAACTAAAATGGTCATCTTTGACCATTTGGCTTATGTTTCATCTTAACTTAATTTTGGAAAAATGGAAATATTTGGTTACAAAATGATAAATATTCGTCATTTTTCCTATTATTTTTAATGAACTATTCTACAAAAACATGAAAGCATAATTAATTGTGAACAGGTTCTTAATGTGCTTGCTCCCAATTTTGCCCTTGTCCAACTTCAACGACTAATGGCACATTTAGCGTATAGACTTGTTGCATGACTTGTTGAATATGTTGAGCTAATTCATCGGCATATTCTTGTTTGACTTCAAAAACCAGTTCATCATGCACTTGTAAGAGTAGGCGTGCGTGTTGTTTTGGTAAGATTTTATCAACGGCAATCATTGCCAATTTGATGATGTCGGACGCACTGCCTTGTAATGGAGCATTGATGGCGGCACGTTCGGCTGCTTTGCGTACCATCATATTTTGTGCATGAATATCAGGGGTATATAAGCGTCTGCCTAAAATGGTTTCCACAAAGCCTTGTTCGCTGGCTAAATGGCGAGTGCGTTGCATATATTCATAAATGGCAGGGTAGCGTTGGAAATATTGTTTAATATATTCTTGAGATTCTTGTCGTGTAAAGCCAAGCTGACGAATTAAGCCAAATTCGGACATACCATACAATAAACCAAAATTTACCGCTTTGGCTTGACGGCGTTGGTCGCTAGTAACATCATCTAGGGCAATGCCTAAGACTTCTGATGCGGTGCGTTGGTGAATGTCTTGTCCTTGATGGAAGGCATCGACTAAGGCAACATCTTGTGAAAAATGAGCCATTAAACGTAATTCAATTTGTGAATAATCCGCTGCCAGTAGCACATAACCTTCAGGAGCAATAAAGGCTTGGCGAATTTGTCGTCCAATTTCATCACGAATCGGAATATTTTGTAAATTTGGGTCGCTCGATGATAAACGCCCTGTTGTGGTAACGGCTTGATGATAATTGGTATGCACTCGCCGTGTATCGGCAATCATACGGTCTTTTAAGCCATCAGTATAAGTGCTTTTGAGTTTGGTTAAACTGCGATAGTTTAAAATCGGTTCAATAATCGGGTGGTCAATTTTTTCTAAAATGCTTTCGTTGGTGCTATATTGTCCTGTTGATGTTTTTTTACCGCCTTTTAATTGTAATTTATCAAACAATACTTCGCCTACTTGACGTGGTGAGCCAAGGTTAAACGATTCGCCTAAAATTTCATGGGCGTGTTGTTCAAATTGTTGAATGTGTTTGCTAAATTCATCACTAAGTTGTCCGAGCATTTTATCATTGAGTAAAATGCCTGTTTCTTCCATTTCCATTAAAATGTTAGAAACTGGCATTTCAACGTTGAGTAGAATGTTTAATAATTCAGGTTGTTCCGCTAATTTTGCATACAGCACTTGATATAAACGATAAGTAACCTGTACATCTTCACAAGCATAGGCACTGGCAACGCTTAATTCTATTTGATTAAAGGTTTTTTGTTTTGCTCCTTTGCCTGCAATTTGCTCAAAGCTAGTGGTTAAATAACCTAAATAGACACGAGCAACATCGTCCATATTATGCCGTGTTGCCACACTATTGAATACATACGATGCTAACATGGTATCAAAATAGATGCCTTTTAATTCAATATGATAACGTTTAAAAATGTGTTGGTCATATTTTAAATGGTGTCCAATTTTTTTCAGTTGTGGGTTTTCTAAATACGGTTTGAGTTGGGCTAAGACATCATCACGATTTAGCTGGGTTGGTGCGAGTTCTTGGTCATGTGCGACAGGAATGTAGTAGCAATGTTCCGCATTAAATGTCAACGCAATGCCTACTAATTCTGCTTGAAGATAGTCCAATGCCGTGGTTTCAGTATCTAACACGACCAATTCAGCTTGTTGTAGTTGCTGTAAGATGTCGTTAAATTGTTCAGCAGTTAAAACGGTGTGATAGGTCGCCGTGCCAAGTTGAGCAGGTGTGGTTGGGGGCTGTGTTGTTGTGGTGGTGATTGCCGAATCCATCGCTTGATAACGTGGATTATCAGGATTGTTAGGGTGATTTAAGGATTGTAAATGGGTTTTAAATTCTAATTCTGTATATAAGCGTTTGAGTTCTTCGGTATTTGGAGCAGAGAGTTTTAAATCATGCCAATCTAAATTTAAATCTAAATCGCAAATAATGGTCGCTAATTGATGGTCAAGTTTAATTTGCTCAAGGCTATTGGCAATATTTTGTCCAATTTTGCCTTTGATGTTGTGAGCATTGGCGATAATATTTTCTAAAGTTTCATATTCATTAAGTAGTTTTGATGCGGTTTTAGCCCCCACACCTGCCACACCTGCAATGCCATCAACGGCATCACCCATCAAGGTTAAATAATCGACAATTTGGTCAGGTCGTACCCCAAATTTTTCAATTACGCCCGCCGTGTCCATTACTTTTTCTTTGAAACTATCTTCAAGCGTTACCTGCTCATTGACCAGTTGAGCCATGTCTTTATCGCCTGTTGAAATCAGCACCTGCATTCCTTCCGCTACGGCTCGTTTTGTGAGCGTTCCAATAATGTCATCGGCTTCCGCCCCAGAGAGTTTAAATAAAGGAATGCCTAGGGCTTGAATCACTGCGTGTAAATAGGGAATTTGTTCGGCTAATTCTTCCGGCATACTTGGGCGATTGCCTTTATAATTAGGGGATAATTCATGGCGAAAGGTCGGTTCTGGTGTATCAAAAATCACCGCCATATGCGTGGGTTGGACACGACGCATCAGTTTTTGAATGGCAGAAATCGCTCCACGCACCGCATTGGTATGTAAACCATTAGACGTGGTTAAAGGCGGAAGTGCATGAAAGGCACGGAATAGAAAATATGAACCATCAACAAGAACAAAAGGGGGCATGAGATTATCCTAATTTTAACAATCAGGCTATTGTAACGTGATTTTCAAAAATGCTAAACAGTTATGATGCTGTGGACGTTTGACATTGTGCTAAAATACAACAAATGACCTTTATTTTGATGGATATTATGAAAGCACTCTATTTAAGTTTAATTTTGGCATTAGGGCTGACAGCGTGTAAAGTCGCACCTGTACAAAAACCTGATGTTGCCCCTGCACAACAACAATTTTTAGTGGAAAAAGAACAGCAAGATAAACCAGTAATTGCTTTAGTATTAGGGAGTGGCGGAGCAAGGGGATATGCCCATATTGGCGTATTAGATGTATTAGACCAATATCAAATTAAACCCGATTTTATTGTAGGAACAAGTGCAGGCAGTTTAGCAGGGTCATTGTATGCCAGCGGAAAAACCGCAAAACAAGTCGAAGAATTGGCATATCTTTTAAAAATTAATGATGTACGAGAGTTTGATTTAGGCAAACAAGGCGTGTTTGATGGACAAAAAATTGAAGATTATGTCAATCAGCATATTAATTATCAGCCATTAGAACAATTAAAAACCCCATTGTATATTGTCGCAACCCAGTTAGATAATGGCAATATGACGGTATTTAATACAGGAAATACAGGGCAAGCGGTGCGAGCATCGATTGCGATTCCGACCATGTTTGCTCCTGTAAAAATTGGTGAGCAACGTTATGTTGATGGCGGTTTAGTCAGCCCTGTGCCAGTCAAAGTGGCTCAAGACTTAGGAGCAGATATTATTATTGCGGTGAATATTTTAGCATCGCCCCATTATACCAATACCGAGCATTTATGGGGATTATTTAACCAAAATATTAATATCATGCAACAACAGCTAGCAAAAGAAGAATTAAAGTATGCAACCATTGTGATTCAACCTGATATTCGAGAAAAAACGCATATTTTTGATTTAAAATCACGAGAACATTTAATTCAAGCAGGACGTATCGCAACTTTAGCACAGGTAGATGAAATTCAAGCAGAAATTCAGCGGTTACAGGCAGAAAAAAATGCAGAAACGACCGTAGATTCAACGACGGATAGCACAACTGATACACCAACCAATACAACAACAGATACGAATGTAAAAGATGTTCAGGAAAATAACAGATGAATTATTTAACAAACGCCGTGCCAACCCATATTATTACAGGGTTTTTAGGGGCAGGAAAAACCACATTATTACAACATCTATGA
>JBHACK010000078.1:0-8085 GCA_041854545.1 Acinetobacter sp.
AGCATGAATGCGAAGAGCTTAGTCATCAACATTACCAGCGGTGAAGACCCAGAATACAGTGCAACTTTAGAAGAAGTTGAAGAAATTACAGCGATTGCCAACCAAATTGCTAACCTTGATGATGGTAACGTCTTCTTTGGTACAGCATTTGACCCAGAATTGAAAGACGAAATCCGTGTTACTGTAGTCGCAACAGGTTTAGTGCGTAATTCATCACTTGAAGAGCCACGCCGTGTAACGCCATCAGTATTTAGCGGTGCAAGCACATCTTCTTCAATCAATGTATTGGGTGGTTCTTCAGAAGAAGTTCCTGCAGTATTACGTCAGCAACAACACGAAGAAGCTCCTGTGATTGTGCGTCATGAAGAAGTTGTACAACAGCCACAAGTTGAGCCTGCAAAACCTGCTCAACCAACTCGTATTTCGATTAGTGATTTCTTAAAAAATCAGCAACGTAAATAATGTAGCGGTTTCTGTTGTAACAAATACGTTACAAAAGACAGAAAATAATGAGAAAAGACTGTGAAAAACTCACAGTCTTTTCTTTTTTTATTGGAATAGATATGATATTGTAACAAAGTTTTTCAAATTGAGCGAAAAAGAGAGTTTACAATGTTAAAACAACGCACCATAAAGCAAGCAATAGATGTACAAGGAATTGGTTTACATAGTGGACAAACCGTTAATATGCGATTTTTACCCCATGAGATTGATGGCGGAATTGTGTTTAGACGTGTTGATTTAACGCCTGTTGTAGAAATTCCTGCCAATGCTGTGTTAATTCAAGAAGCCTTTATGTGTTCCAATCTAGTACAAGAAAACGCCAAAGTTGGTACGATTGAACATGTGATGAGTGCATTTATGGCTGTAGGGATTGATAATATCATCGTTGAAGTTGACGCATCAGAATTGCCGATTGTAGATGGTAGTGCAAAACCTTTTGTAGAAGCTTTATTAAAAGCAGGGTTGCTTGAACAACACGCACCAAAAAAATTTATTAAGATTATCAAGCCAGTACAAATTGAAATTGGCGACAAAACGGCATCTTTTACTCCGTATGATGGTTTTCAGGTGAATTTTAAAATTGAGTTTAATCATCCAATTTTTACAGCAGAACATCAAGCATATCAGTTTGATTTAACTACTGCAGATTATGTACAACAGATTGCCCCAGCCCGTACCTTTGGTTTTAAAAAAGATTTAGATATGTTGCAATCAAAAAATCTTGCTTTAGGGGCGAGTTTGGAAAATGCCATCGGTTTAGATGAAACATCGGTGCTGAATCCTGAAGGTTTACGCTTTGAAAATGAGTTTGTTCGCCATAAAATTTTAGATGCAATCGGTGATTTATCGCTGTTAGGGCATCAAATTTTAGGCAAATTTGATGGTTTTAAAGCCGGTCATGCGGTCAATAATGCACTCTTAAGACAGGTTTTACAGGACAAATCTGTGTATGAAATTGTAACATTTGATGAAGATTTATTATGTCCGATTTCTTATGTTGCTGTTTAACTTATATTTTTTAAAATAAATGTTATAAAGTAACAAAAAAATTGTTGATATATTTTGCATTTTCCAAAAAAATTGGTTATGCTTTAAGTATGAGGATTTTTTTGTTGAGCAAGTTTTAAAAATGCTTGTTTAACAGCAGGGTCTTCTACACAACTCGCAGTATCCATGAGTAATTGTTTGGTTTCATCGCTTAACATTCGTTCAGGATTAAGTGTAGGTGTTTTTGCTTGCATGATGGGTGTTGTGTTTAATACCGCTTGAATTTTTTGCAGATGTTGTAAGGGTTCGAGTTGGGATAATTTGGCGGTATATTGGGTGCTTAAATAGTTGAGCTGACTTACCATCGCTTGATTATAGCCCGCAATGGTTAATATACCTGACTGATAACAGACAACCTGCCATTGTTCTCCTTGGGGTAAGAATGGTTGGATAAGTTTGGTTAAATTTTGCCAGTATTTCACCTGTTGGTGGAGAAGTGTAAAACTTCCCATCTGACGTGGTTGTTTGTTTTGTTGAAAAATCTTGGTTGGGCGAGACATAGAATTTCCTTGTGAATGATGTGTTTGGCGGATTAGGGTTTATTGTACAAGAATGATTCGGTAAAGTGTAAAACTTTGTGCAGTAAACACCAAGATTTCGTGTTAATAAACATCAATAATGATAGTTGATATGTAAGGTGAGCGTAAACCATGCGTTCCCATTGAGGTTCTATATGCGTCGTATTTTAGTTGCATGTTCATTAATTGCATCTGCTGTTTCAGCATTTGCAGGTTATACTGACTTACGTGAGTTTAAGACTGCAGATGGTCAAGTGGCTCATGTCATTGCTAAAGGGCAATTGATAGTACAAGATGGTCAGCAACAAATTGCACAGCAATTTAAACAAGAAGTAGCGGTTGAGAAACCGATTGTGTTATCTAATCAAACAGCATTAGAAAAATATGGCACAATCCAACGTGATGATTCACCAGCAAATTTTGCTCATGCAGTGAATTCATTAAGTTCTTATAACACACCTGTTTCTTCTTCTCCTTCAACTCCAAATTTCTCTTCAAACAATTCTTCTCTTTCTTGGTTACAAGTTCACCCATTGCGTGATGGTCGTGTATCATCTAATTTTGGTACTCGTGTGATGGGCGGTAAGCGTGAAGGTCATTCAGGTTTAGATATTGCAGCTCCAACAGGAACACCTATCGTGGCAACAGGCCCGGGGCAAGTCACAAAAGCGGGTTGGGGTACAGGTTATGGTCGTTATGTCGAAATCCGTCATAATGATGGCTATGTAACTCGTTATGCTCATGCGTCTCGTTTGCATGTTAGCGTAGGGGACTGGGTAGAAGCTGGTCAGCATATTGCAAACGTTGGTTGTTCTGGTCGTTGTACTGGCCCGCACTTACATTATGAAGTGGTAAAAGATGGTCGTCGCCAAAACCCAGCTCGTTATTTAGCAATGTTACCATAATTTGTTTTTTGTAACCGCATTGCAAATATGATAAAAAGTCGCCAATTATTGGCGACTTTTTTGTATTTCTCTGTCAAAAAGGTCAGTAGTATTTAGTTGAGAAATGTTCTAAATGAAACTATTTTATTTTAGTCATAGCCAGTAAAGTGGAAAATGTGGTAAATATAACAGCGTAAATTGATAGTATTTATCAAAAAAAAGTCTGTGAAAATTTTAAGTTAAATTTTCATATTTTATTGTTTTAATTCATTCAAAAGATGAGATAGGTAACTCTTATGGCATATTATGGCGATACAGACGCACAAGAAACCAAAGAATGGCAAGATGCCTTTGATGCTGTGTTACAGCATATGGGGACAGAGCGTGCCGCATTTTTATTAGAAAAATTGTATCAACAAGCGATTGCAAAACATGTTCCAATTCAGCGTTTAAATACGCCTTATTTAAATACAATTTCTGTTGAAGAACAACCTGCAATGCCAGGTGACCAAGATATGGAACGCCGTATCCGTGCTTTGATTCGCTGGAATGCGTTGGCAATGGTATTGCGTGCCAATAAAACTGGTGATGATTTAGGGGGACACTTAGCGAGCTTTGCATCATCTGCAACTTTGTATGACGTAGGCTTTAACCATTTTTTCCGTGCCAATAGTGAAAACTTTGGTGGGGATATGATTTATTATCAAGGGCATTGTGCACCGGGGATTTATTCTCGTTCGTTCTTAGAAGGGCGTTTAACAGAAGAGCAATTAGAAAATTTCCGCCGTGAAGTGAATGGAAATGGTTTATCAAGCTATCCGCATCCGTATTTAATGCCTGATTATTGGCAATTCCCAACGGTATCGATGGGCTTAGGGCCAATCATGTCGATTTATCAAGCTCATATTCAAAAGTATTTGATGAACCGTGGTTTGATTAAGGAAGAAGACCGCAAGGTTTGGGCATTCCTTGGTGATGGTGAAATGGACGAGCCAGAGAGCTTGGGTGCAATTTCATTAGCAGGTCGTGAAAAGTTAGATAATTTGATTTGGGTGGTGAACTGTAACTTACAGCGTCTTGATGGCCCTGTGCGTGGAAATGGTAAAATCATTCAAGAATTAGAGTCTGTGTTCCGTGGTGCAGGCTGGCGTGTCATTAAAGTGGTTTGGGGTCGTCATTGGGACCCATTATTGGCGAAAGATGAGTCTGGTGCATTAAAAGCCATCATGGAAGAAGCGGTTGATGGTGATTATCAACGTTATCAAGTGAAAGGTGGTGAATATTTACGCAAACATTTCTTTGGTCGTTATCCTGAAGCGGCTGAATTAGTGCGTAATTTAAGCGATGATGATTTGGAAGCGTTAAACCGTGGTGGTCATGACCCGTATAAAGTGTATGCAGCGTATGCAGCCGCAACGAAAGCGAATGGTCAGCCAACCGTGATTTTAGCGAAAACAGTCAAAGGTTATGGTTTGTCAGAAGAAGCGGAAAGTGTAAACCGTACGCACCAAATCAAGAAATTACATATTGATTCTTTAAAATATTTCCGTAACCGTTTTAACTTGCCATTTACTGATGAGCAATTACACGAATTGCCATTCTATCGTCCAAGCGAAAACTCTCCTGAATTGAAATATATGAAGGCTCGCCGTGAAGCGTTGGGTGGTTATTTGCCTGCACGTCGTAAAGAAAGTGAAGTGTTACAAATTCCTGAATTATCTATTTTTGATAGTATTTTACAAGGTTCAGGTGAAAAAGCGTTATCAACTACGATGGCAATGGTGCGTTTGATTTCTGCTTTATTAAAAGAGAATGCAATTAAAGACCGTGTTGTACCAATCGTTCCAGATGAAGCGCGTACCTTTGGTTTAGAAGGGATGTTCCGTCAATTAGGAATTTATGCGGCACATGGTCAAAAATATACACCAGAAGACCAAGAGCAATTAATGCACTATCGTGAAGCGAAAGATGGTCATATGTTGCAAGAAGGGATTAACGAAGCAGGGGCAATGAGTGCTTGGGCTGCCTTAGGTACCAGTTATTCAACCAATAACTTGCCAATGATTCCGATGTATATGTATTACTCAATGTTTGGTTTCCAACGTATTGGGGATATTGCATGGGCAGCAGGTGATGCTCAAGCTCAAGGGTTCTTATTAGGTGCAACCGCAGGTCGTACAACGTTAAATGGTGAAGGTTTACAACACCAAGACGGTCATTCTCATATCTTAGCAGGAACGATTCCAAACTGTGTATCGTATGACCCATGCTTTAGCTATGAATTAGCAGTAATTGTACATGATGGTTTAAAACGTATGTATGTAAACCAAGAGCGTGTATTCTACTACTTAACCTTGATGAACGAAAATTACGAACATCCAGCAATGCCAGCAGGTGCAGAAGAAGGCATTAAACGTGGTATGTACTTGTTCGAAAAAGATGATAAAGCAACTGTTCAGTTATTAGGTTCAGGTGTGATTTTGCGTGAAGTCATTAAGGCGGCGAAAATCTTGCGTGAAGAATTCCAAATTCATTCAAATATTTGGAGCGTAACAAGCTTTAATGAGTTGGCTCGTGATGGTATGGCGTGCGAAGAATACAACCGCTTACATCCAAATAATGAAACCACATTAGAGCCATGGGTATCTCAATTATTGCGTGATACAAATGGTATTGTGGTTGCAGCAACAGACCATATGCGTGCCTATAGCGACCAAATCCGTTCATACTTACCAGACAACCGCCCTTATGTCACATTGGGTACAGACGGTTATGGACGTTCAGATACTCGTGCAAACTTACGCAGTTACTTTGGTGTTGATGCTGCTCACATTGTTGTTGCAACATTGAAAAAATTGGCAGATGAAGGTGAAATCGATAACCGTTTAGTTAAAGATGCAATTTTCCAATTTGAGTTAGATACAGACCGTCCAATGGCATGGCAACCACAACCAACACCAGAAGTGAAAGATGTCGCTCAATATGCGGAGGAAAACTAAGATGATTATTAATACTCCTGATATTGGTGTTGATAAAGCTCTTGTATCTGAAATTTTAGTCAAAGTTGGTGATGTGGTTGCAGTAGACCAAAGCATCATGGTACTTGAGTCAGATAAGGCAACTGTTGAAGTACCAAGCACGGTGGCAGGAACTGTAAAAGCCATTTTAGTCAATAAAGATGTGAGTGTGAGCGAAGGCGTTGCATTAATTGAAATTGAAGCAGGTGAAGTAGCAGTTACGCCTGTTGCGGAAGAAAGTAAAGCGGAACCTGTTGCACCTGTTGCGGAAGTAAAAGAAACTCCTGCTCCAGTTGCAACCCCATCAGCAAGTGAAAGTGTTGAAATTACTGTTCCTGATATTGGGGTAGATAAAGCTCTTGTAACAGAAATTCTGATTAAAGTGGGAGATACTGTTGAGCTTGACCAAAGTATCGCCGTGTTAGAATCAGATAAAGCAACGGTTGAAGTCCCAAGTACGGTTGCAGGTGTGGTTGAAGCAATTCATATTACTTTAAACCAAAGTGTATCACACGGTGTCGCATTAGCAAAAATTAAAACAACAGGTGCTAGTTCTGCTCCTGCCGTTTCTGCACCTACTCCAGCGGTTACGGCTGAACCTGCGAAAGAAAAAGCACCTGCTCCAGTTGCAACGCCAGCTCCAGCATCAACATCAGCACCTGTTCAAGCAGATAAATTGACGGCTGAACAAGAAGCTGAAAATGCAAAAGTATATGCAGGCCCTGCGGTGCGTAAATTGGCTCGTGAATTAGGTGTGGTACTTTCACAAGTAAAACCATCAGGCGAACATCAACGTATCTTAAAAGATGACGTGTTTGCTTATGTGAAAACTCGCTTAACTGCTCCTGTTGCATCAGCTCAAGTAGTCAATGCTCAAATGGCAAGCGGTTTACCGCCATTACCAGACTTTACTGCCTTTGGTGGTGGTGAAGTACAGGTGATGACTCGTTTACAACAAGTCTCTGTGCCACAGTTATCTTTAAATAACTTCATTCCACAAGTAACACAATTTGACTTGGCAGATATTACCGAGTTAGAAGCATGGCGTAATGAGTTAAAAGATAGCTTTAAGAAACAAGGCATTAGCTTAACGATTTTAGCATTTATTGCCAAAGCGGTTGCGTACTTGTTGCTTGAAGAGCGTTATTTTGCATCACACTTGGCTGATGACCAAAAATCGGTGTTATTGCGTAATGAAATTCATATGGGCATTGCAGTCGCAACGCCAGATGGTTTAACTGTACCTGTATTGCGTAATCCTGACCAAAAATCAATTAAGCAAATTGCTCAAGAATTGATGGAATTAAGCCAAAAAGCCCGTGATAAGAAATTATCTCCAAAAGATTTGCAAGGGGCTAACTTTACCATCACTAGCCTTGGCTCAATCGGCGGTACAGCCTTTACGCCATTAGTGAATTGGCCACAAGTTGCGATTTTAGGGTTATCACCTGCGAAAATGCAACCTGTGTGGAATGGTAAAGAATTTGAACCACGCTTGATGTTGCCATTATCTTTATCATACGACCATCGTGTGATTAATGGTGCGGATGCGGCACGCTTTACCAATAAATTAACCAAATTATTGCAAGATATTCGTACTTTGTTATTGTAATTGGTTAAATTTTAGAAAATGGCATATTGAAAAATATGCCATTTTTTTGTTGTAAAAATAAACGATTTTAAGGAAGGAAATTTGACAGAAAACAAGTGTATAGATTAGACTTAAGGAAATCGTGTAAAAGGAGAGTATGATGGATTATCTAAAACCTACTGATTTAAAAGCAATTTTACATTCAAAACGTGCCAATATCTTTTATTTGGAACATTGCCGTGTCATGCAAAAAGATGGGCGTGTTTTGTATTTGACGGAAACAAAATACGAAAATCAGTATTACAATATTCCGATTGCCAATACCACTTGTATTCTACTTGGTACAGGAACATCTATTACTCAAGCTGCCATGCGAATGCTTGCCAGTGCAGGTGTTTTGGTTGGATTTTGTGGGGGTGGTGCAACGCCATTGTTTTCGGGGGCGGAAATTGAATGGCTCAATCCACAAAGTGAATATCGTCCAACTGAATATGTCCAAGGTTGGCTATCTTTTTGGTTTGATG
>JBHACK010000079.1:0-42685 GCA_041854545.1 Acinetobacter sp.
CATTCATACCACAATGACCTTATTATTGGTTGTTTTGGCAATGTTGTTTATGGGTGGTGAAGGCTTACGTTGGTTCTCTGTTGCTATGTGTATTGGTATTTTCGTTGGTACTTACTCTTCGATTTATGTCGGTACAAGTTTTGCATTATGGCGAAATATCTCCGCTCAAGATTTTATTGTAAAAGTAAAACCTGAGTTTGAAGATGAAGAAATCACGCCTTAAGGTATAGATTTTAAAAAGGTGAATGTTTAACCATTCACCTTTTTTATTTCACTTTTTCTTCTTGAATGGGTCAATTCAAAGCGACTGACATCATCAATCGCCCTAATACAGGTTCTTAGGCTTTAGGTAAAGTTACCCCAGTTTGCCCTTGATATTTTCCACCACGGTCTTTATAAGACGTTTCGCACACTTCATCACTTTCAAAGAACAACATTTGAGCGACACCTTCACCTGCATAAATTCGTGCAGGCAGGTTTGTGGTATTGGAAAATTCTAAGGTAACGTGTCCTTCCCATTCAGGTTCAAGCGGTGTTACATTCACAATAATACCACAACGAGCATAAGTTGATTTTCCTAAACAAATGGTCAAGACATTGCGGGGAATACGGAAATATTCAATGGTGCGAGCCAAAGCAAATGAGTTTGGCGGAATAATACACACATCAGACTCAATATCGATAAAACTTTTTTCATCGAATTGTTTAGGGTCAACAATCGCCGAATGGACATTGGTAAAGACTTTAAACTCTCTGGCACAACGTACATCATAGCCATAACTTGATACGCCATACGAAATCATTTTTTCGCCTTGAGCGTTGTGGCGGACTTGTTGTGGGGCAAAGGGTTCTATCATACCGTATTGTTCGCTCATTTGGCGAATCCAACGGTCAGATTTAATACTCATACGCTTTTCTCTCAATATTTCATTGCATATACTTTCGTATAGTAGCATAACCTTAGCAAAATCGATAAAGTGTAACCGCTTTTTTTCTGTTAAGCTAGGTTAAAGGACAACTTTTGTCCATTTTTTGAGAATCCATGACATGAATGATTTTTCTTGGACGCCTTCACCCTATGCGTCTTTTATGCAACAAACGCAAATTGAGCTAGAAAATGGCATCTCATTGCACGTTGAAATGAGCCAAAATATTGAACAACCTACAATTTTATTGATTATGGGTTTAGGCGGACAATTATTGTTATGGCACAATGCGTTTTGCCAATCTTTAATTGAACAAGGTTTTCATGTGATTCGCTATGACCATCGTGATATTGGCTTATCCAGTAAAACATCTGCTCCGCCCCCTGCCTTATCATTCAAAAATTTGATGGCATTTCAATGTGGTGTACGTTTAAAAGGTGCAAATTATACGTTAGAAGATTTAGCAACTGATGCTCATTTACTCATGAAAGCGTTAAAAATTCCCCGTTATCATGTATTAGGGGCGTCAATGGGGGGCATGGTCGCACAAATTTTAGCAAGTCGTTATCCGCAACACGTTCAGCGTTTAGCCTTATTATTCACCAGTAATAATCAAGCATTTTCTACATTGCCTAATCTAAAAACTTTACTTAATTTTTTAAAATCTCCGCCTTCACAAGATGAGCATGATATTATTTTGTTCAATGCTCGGTTATTACAATCGATTGGTACGCCACAACATCAACATGATGTTTTAACCTTTCAACTTGCTCAACAATTATACCATCGTAGTTATTATCCAAAAGGATTTATACAACATTTATCCGCCATTTTAGCGACAGGCTCTTTACGTCCTTATGATGCCACAATTTTACAAGATACGTTGGTATTACATGGAACAGCGGATAAATTGATTCCGTGTTCACATGGTAAAGCCGTAGCCAATGCCATTAAAGGAGCAAAATTTATAACCCTAGATGGTATGGGACATGATTTACCTGCCTATTATTTACCACAATTATCCCAAAGTTTATCGCAACATTTTGCGGGAAAAACGTCAAAATCTTAAATTTTTATTGAGAATATTTGGAATAGTGGTATGATAGACAAATAGAAATTTGATTTTCCATTGAAAATCGCTTAAATTTAAATGAATCATCATGTTAAGATGTGATTTTTTTGAGTTTTCATCCACAATTCACTCATGTTGGGAAAATTATGGCTGCTTTACCATCATTACGACAATTATCTTATCTTGTAACACTGTCTGAAACATTACATTTTACTGAAGCTGCTCGCCGTTCATTTGTAACCCAATCGACACTGTCGGGGGGAATTATGGAACTTGAACGTTTATTAGGCGGTGTTTTGGTTGAGCGAGACCGTCAAAATGTGCGTTTAACCCCTTTAGGTGAACAAGTTGTCGCTCGAGCAAGAGTTTTATTGGCTGATGCTCAAGATTTAATGCGTTTAAGCCGTGAAATGAGCGAACCTTTAACAGGTGATTTGCATTTGGGCATTATTCCAACGATTGCACCGTTTGTTTTAACAGCTTTATTAGAACAAGTTCATCAACAATTACCAAAATTACAATTATATCTACATGAAGTGCAAAGCGAACAAGCGGTTGAACAGTTAGAGCATGGTCGCCTTGATATGGTGATGTTAGCTTTACCGTATGATACCCGTGGGCTAAAAGTTGCGGAAATTGCCAAAGAACATTTATTGCTCGTTTCTCATAAAGATGACCCGCAAACGACTGATATTAAACATTTCCAACAGTTAGATTTATCTCGTTTGATTTTATTGGAAGAAGGACATTGTTTGCGAGACCATACTTTAAGCGTATGTCCAATTAATGAGCGTAAAAATGACCAGCGTTTAAAAGCAAGCTCTTTACCAACTTTAGTTGAAATGATTTCTTCTGGTTTGGGTTATACTTTATTGCCTGAAATTGCGATGAATAATCAATTATTTAAATCGCAAGAATGTTTAAAATTTAAAACCTTAGAAGATGCTCCAAGCCGTACCTTGGCATTAATTACACGCAAAAGTACGCCATTACATCATGAATTTGATGTGATTTTATCAATTTTACAGGGCATTGCTCAAAATATGTTAAAACATTAACATACTGTTTTTAAAGAAATAGGGCAAATCAACAAGGATTTGCCCTATTTTTTTGCCTATGCTTTATTGGCGTAAGAATAAAATAAAAGCAGGTAACCAAATGGCGGTTACAACCCCATTAATTGCCATGCCAAATGCGGCATAACGTCCTGCAACTGCTCCACGTTGCCACGCTTGAGCTGTACCAATCGCATGGGCAGCCAAACCTAAGGCTAAACCTGATGCACGTTCATCATTAATATGGCGTAAAATCACCGATGAAAATGCAGAACCAATTAACCCTGATACAATCACAATTAACACGGCGACATCAATCGGAGCATGAATTAAGGTAGCAATATTAATGGCAATCGGTGTGGTTACTGCACGAGATGCAAATGCCATTAAGGTTGGCTCACTTAAATGGAATAAATATGCCAATCCCATCGGCAAGGCAACCGCACTGGTTGTTGCAAAAATCACAATTAATGCCAATGCTTTTTTTGGTAAATCATCATATTTCATACTGGCGAGTGGAATCGCAAGTGCAACCGTTACATATCCTAATAAGCGAGAAAAGGTACTATCCGTTTCAGCTTTATATTGCTGATAATCAAATTGAAAAATGGTTAAAAGGATAATCACCCCAATCATCGCAATCACCAACACAGGCACTTGTGGAAAACGGCGATTAATGGGTTTAGCAATCAAATACGCTAAAATGGTAATAGTAAATGCAAATATCATACTCAACATCGACAATTCCCCCTTATAACCAACGTTTTGCTACTTTGGCATAGACCCATAATGGAATTAAGGTACTGACAAATAACACAATTAAAAATAAAAACAGTTCATCACCCAAATGTAATAATGCCAAACACGACCCTGCCGCAATCGGCACAAAAGCAAAACCACTTTCTTTCATGACTTTATTGGTCGTATCAATCAAACGTGCTGGAATATTATGCACAATTCGCACAATACTTAAGGTGATTAACAAGGCAATCAAACCCAATAAATTGCCTAATTCTGGGTGATTAAATTGTGTGGCAACCCAAACCGCAATTTCTCGATAACTGATAATGAGTGCAAGGGTTGCTCCCCATGCCACATAATCAATCTCGCTTAAATTAAATCTTTTTTTCATCATAACCCCCATTGTTATGTTGTGTTTTGTTCAAATGGTTCTAATGGTATTTTTAATGCTTGAGCCTGTTCGCCTAATAATTCATCAACAGAATAATGATGTTGTTGAATCATTTTTAGCAATTTTGCAGGACTCATCTCCACATCTAACATCATTCGACCATCATCTTGATATTGTTCTTGTTGAATCACATTTAACGCATATAAACTGGCTCGTAATTTGGCGTGTTGTGGTTGCAAGGTCAGTTTAAAACGTTGATTGTGTCCTAATAAACGTTGTCGAATGGCATCTTGTAATAAATCCAACCCTTGCCCTGTTTGTGCAGAAACATAGACCCGTTGTGGAATATTCTCTTGATTATAAATAATTTTTTCAGGTTCATGACTTTGGTCAATTTTATTATAAACCCACAAAATTGGAACATCTGCACCAATTTCTTGTAATACCTGTTCTACAGCGTCTATTTGCTCCAACATTTCAGGGCTATGACTGTCAATCACATGTAATAGCAAGGTCGCTTGTTTAGTTTCTTCTAAAGTCGCTTTAAAAGATTCCACTAAACTATGGTGCAAATGGCGTACAAAACCAACGGTATCTGCTAATACAACAGTTCCGATACCTGTCCATTGTACACGGCGTAAAGTAGGGTCTAAAGTTGCAAATAATTGGTCAGCGGAATAGACATCACTCTTTGCCAACGCATTAAATAAGGTTGATTTCCCTGCATTGGTATAACCCACAAGAGAAACGGTTGGAATGGTCGCTTTTTGCCGTGCCATACGCCCTTGTTGTCGAGTATGTTGAATCTTTTCTAATTTTGCTTTTAATTGATTGACACGCACACGCAATAATCGGCGGTCGGTTTCTAATTGCGTTTCCCCTGGCCCTTTCAGCCCAATTCCGCCTTTTTGGCTAGATAAATTACTGTAACCACGCACTAAACGTGATGAAATATAATCTAATTGAGCCAATTCCACTTGAATTTTCCCTTCATGTGTTCTGGCACGTTGAGCAAAAATATCTAAAATTAAGCCTGTTCTATCCATCACACGGCATTGAATCGCTCGTTCCAAATTTCGCTCTTGAGCAGGGGTTAAAGCATGGTCAAAAATGACTAAACTCACCTGCTCTTGTTCAACAAGTGTGCGGATTTCTTCCACTTTCCCTGAACCGATAAAATATTTCGCATCGACATGATGACGTTGTACATCAAGATGTTGCACAATCTCTGCCCCTGCTGATGTTGCTAATAATGCGAACTCTTCAGCATTAATCGATTCTAAAGATGTAACAGCAACGCTGACTAAAATCACACGTTCATGTGATGATGGGGTCGAAGATGTGTGCATAAACCTTGCCAAAAATAATTGCTCTCTTCCTTTATACACCATCTTACAAAATTTTCAAGATGTTACAGAAATAAAACCAATCCTATTTGATGAATAATAAAGCAATGATAAACTTTGGCTATTTTTAATCCTTTATGGAAAATTGTAAATGAAAACGCTTTTAACTTTAGGTTTTGTTATGACAACCACACTCATGACTGCTTGTGCAACCACAAATACTACAAAAGAACCAGCTGTCGGCATAGCAAATCCTGCATCAGAATTTTGTGTAAAACAAGGCGGAACATCAGAAATCCATAAAAATGCAGATGGAAGTGAATATGGCGTATGTCGTTTTGCAAATGGTACGGTTGTAGAAGAATGGGATTATTTCCGTAAAAATAGTAAATAAAATGAGAATCTCAAATTTATGATTGATAGTCATTAAATTGATGTCAATATCATACGAAACCCAACCAATCCATAGCGTTAAAAATAAATCAATGTATTCAATGTTGGGTTTCGCTATTGCTCAACGCCAACCTACAAAAATGTTTTAAAGTGAGAAATTTATCATGTGGATAAAAGTATTTTTGGTGTTAATTTTGTTAATTATTGTGGCTTTTCAAGCCTTGTTTATCATCGGTTTTGGTGGTCATTTTGGGTTATATGAACAAGAAAAGTTATTTGGGTTGTATCATGAGTTTGGCGTAAAAATGAGTAGTTACACCCTATTGGTGTTGGCATTTGCTCGAACAAAGTTTGCTTTGTTGTTGCCAATCATTAGTCTAAATTTGGGTTTTTGGGCGATTTACAAAAAGACAGGTGGATGGATAATATCTGTACTGTTACTCTTAGGCATGATAACTTTGGCATTGTATGCAGGGGTGTATTTGCCGTCTTATTTGTTGACAATGACATAGTTAATCTTAGCTAAATCAGTCTTAAGCAACTTGTAAAATACTCAAACTTTGTTAAGTTATGAGTATTTTTTATTTTGATGGAAATTGTCCCAAGTACATAGGAGTGTTAAATACATAGCGTTAAAATAAATCAATGTATTCAATGTTGGGATTCGCTATCGCTCAACCCCAACCTACCCCCATAATTTAAGGTGAAGATTAGCTAAATTATTGAGCATCTAAACTCATACCATTAATCTCTAAACTATCATCGCCCATCAAATAGAGATAAGTTGGCATAATTTGTTCTGCGGTTGGTAAAGTTTTTGGGTCTTCTTGTGGAAAGGCTTTTGCTCGCATAGCGGTACGAGTTCCACCGGGGTTAATACAATTATAACGAATATTTGGATATGGATTTTCCAATGCAAACAAGCGGTTAATCACTTCAATCCCAAGTTTAGATACGCTATAGGCCCCCCATTCCGCACGCACATCACGTCCTACTCCTGAACTACTAAAAATCACTGACGCATGTGCTGATTTTTGCAAGAGTGGCAATAGGCTTTGGGTTAAAAGTAATGGAGCTCGCAAATTCACCATCATTACATCGTCCCAAACATCGATTGGGTAGCCTGCCAACGGTACTCGTTCGCCTAAAACGCCTGCATTGTGCAAAATACCATCTAAACGTCCAAATTGTTGCTCAATCGCATCGGTCATTTTTTCATAATCGTATTCCACAGCGGTTGATAAATTGAGCGGTACAATCGCTGGCGTTGGTGCATTTAAGGCGACAATTTCATCGTACACCACTTCTAATTTTTGGACATCTCGCCCATGTAAAATCACCGTTGCACCATGTAAAGCGTAGGTAATGGCAGAAACTTTGCCTATACCATCGCTTGCACCTGTTACTAAAATGATTTTATCTTTTAATAAATCGGCTCGTGGTTGATAGTGTCGATAATCCATCTATTATTCTCTCTATTTAATTAACTTAAGTACTGCCTGATGTAATTCGGCAACATCTGCCACGATTTCATCAGCTTGCCATGATGCTAAATCATCACGGCGATTCATTGGTAAATAGCCATAGCTGGCAAGAATGGTGTACATTTCCGCATTTCGTCCTGCATCAATATCTCGTGGATGGTCGCCTACATACACCACGTCTTGAGCATTTACATTAAGCTGTTTACACGCTAAATACATAGGTTCAGGGTCAGGCTTGGTTTTGCTGACATCATCTGGACATACCAAGACAGAACAACGTTCAGTCAAATTTAACGCCTTTAATAATAATTCTGTTAAATAGCGGGGTTTATTGGTAACAATTCCCCAAGGAATTTGACGTTGTTCTAAATCTAGTAACAGCTCATTCATTCCTGCAAAGAGTTGCGTTTCTACACAAATATCTTGTTCATAAATATCTAAAAAGGCTTGGCGATGTTGCCATAATTCTTCGCTATCCAACGCTAAATTTGGATAAACGAGATGCACCATTGCCCGTCCACCTTCTGATACTTGGCTACGAATTAAATCTGCATCCACAACAGGTAAGCCTTTTTCTCGGCACATTTGCTGAATAATGCGGATAAAATCCATTGCGGTATCGATTAATGTTCCATCTAAATCAAATAAAATTGCTTTTTTCATGGTTTATTCCTGTACTTGATTGATGGTATGTACCATATAATTTACATCTACATTTCCGCCTAATGAGTAGCGTTTTAAAATCGGATTGTAATGTAAACCTGTCATTGCTTTTAATGTTAAACCTGCTGAACGAATCGCATACGCCAATTCAGAAGGTTTAATAAATTTATCATAATCATGTGTGCCACGAGCCAATAACCGTAAAAGATACTCTGCTCCAAGAATCATCATCACATACGATTTAGGATTACGGTTAATGGTCGAAAAAAATACATGACCATTCGGTTTGACTAACTGCTGACACGCTTGCACAATCGATGCAGGGTCGGGAACGTGTTCTAACATTTCCATACAGGTTACAATATCAAATTGTCCTGCGTGAGTTTTTGCTAATTCTTCAACAGGAATTTGTTGATATTGAATATTCTTCACCTGTTCTTGTTCAGCGTGTAAGCGTGCAACATTTAATGGCTCCGCCCCCATATCAATGCCCAACACATCTGCTCCACGGCGTGCCATACTTTCGGCTAAAATCCCACCACCACAACCGACATCTAGCACCTTTTTGCCCCTTAAACCGCCTGATAATTCATCAATCCAATTTAAACGCAATGGATTAATTTCATGTAACGGACGAAATTCAGATGTTTTATCCCACCATAATTGGGCTTGGGCTTCAAACTTAGCAATTTCTTGTAAATCAACATTGAATGGTGTATTCATAATCGGCTCATTATATTGATGATGTTTTCCGTATTGTACCTTGAAATACAACAAAATACGAGAATCTCATCTCAGAAATACAGCAAATACAAAAAAGTTGCAAAATCAATGTAAAAGATGAACACCATGCAACGGCACATTATTTTTCTCACAGAAAAAGGACAGAAAGATACATTATTTTTCGGTACTATAGCACCATTCTTTAATCTTAAGTGAGTCAATATGATGAAACGTTTTGTATTAGGTGCTATTACTGTTGCGTGTGCAACCTTCTTTGCCAGTCAAGCGATGGCAAATACCTTTGTCGCAGGAAAAGACTATCAAGTGTTAGCAAATCCACAACCTGTTGAAGTCAAAGGCAAAATTGAAGTCCGTGAATTTTTCTGGTATGGTTGCCCACATTGCCACGCCTTAGAACCACATATGCAAGCATGGTTAAAGCAATTACCAAAAGATGTGCGTTTTGTGCGTACTCCTGCTCCAATTAATCCAGTTTGGGAAGTAGGTGCACGAGCTTACTTTACTTCAGAAGCTCTAGGCGTTCGTCAATATAGCCACTTACCATTGTTTGATGCTCATGCTAGCCTACCTCGTGGTCAAGCATTTAATCAACAATCTTTAGCAAAATTCTTTACCCAATATAATATCCCTGAAGATAAATTCAACAGCACCTTTAATTCATTTGCGGTAACCAACCGTGTCGCTCAAGCGAAAAAATTTATGCAAGATTATCAATTAAGTGGCGTACCAGCGGTTGTAGTCAATGGTAAATATTTAGTACAAGGCGAAGATGCGAAAGTACCACAAGTAATTCAATATTTAGTCGAACAAGAACGCAAAAAATAAGCCAAATCCTCAATAAAAAATATCTCTCATCATGAGAGATATTTTTTTAGACATTGAATGAATTACAATAATTCAACTTCTGCCCCAATCTCAATCGTTCCATATAAGGAGAGTGCGTCCCAATTCGTTAAACGAACACAGCCTAAAGACCCTTGTCGGCTAATTGATTCAGGGTTTGGTGAACCATGTATGCCGTAACTTGGCTTACTTAAACCTAACCATACAGGGCCTACAGGATTATTGGGGCCGGGTACGATAATGGTATTTTTATTGGTAAAATCTTTATTATAGGTTGGATGTAACACACGATTCAGTACCTTATATTTCCCTTTTGGTGATGGGGTAGATCTACTCCCCACAGTGGTTGGATAACTGGCAACAATTTGTCCATGAGCATTATAGGCATATAAAATATTTCGCTCTTTAGATGCTTTATCCTTGTTATTTCCAATCACCACAACACGGCTAATCGGTTGTTGGTTCGGTTGCCCCGGATTATAAACAATAATGGTTTTTCCTGCTTTAAGTGGAATACCTTTATTGAGAGAATCTAACAAACCCATGCTCATTCTAAATTTTTCTGCAACCGCTTCTTGAACCGATTCATATTGAGACGCATTACGGGGAATTAAACTCACATCTTGAGCCGTCAGCGTATAATTAACTAATACAGGTTGAGCCAATAATGCTTTATTTTCAGTTAATGCTTGCCATGTTGTTTCGTCCATTTGCTCGGTAATTGGTAAATTGCGAGCTTTTTGAAAGGCTTGCATCGCTTTAATGGTGTTATCACCAAAATTTCCATCAACAGCTCCCACGCCATGATGGTGCCAATTTAACAAGGCTTGGATTTTAATGGTTGCAATCTCATCCGCTGTTACCGTTGCATTTTTTTGGTGTTTTGCGGTTTGATGTGTTGGCTGTTTTGTATAAGGTTGGGCGTGTTGAGTCAGTTGATTTACCGCAGGTTGCACACTTGGTGTAGGACGTTGCCAAATATAGGCATTTACTTGGCGAGCGTAATCATTTAATTCGCTGGTAAAATAGCGAATTTCAGGCAAGGCTTTGGCTAAACGTTGGTCAATTTCGCTTTCGCCACGAAATTGTTGGCTTACGTTTGGTTCAAGAACAGGTGTATTTTTTTGTTGTTCAGTTTGGGTGATTTGCTCTTCTGATGTTTGTTCCGTTGCCTGTTCATCTTTAGGTGAACACGCAAGTAAAGAAAACGCTAATCCACTGACCATTAAACCTTGTTTTAACCAACGTGTATGAGATGCCATCGTTACCCTACCATCTTTTTAACTGTATCAAAAAAGATTAAATTATAACAAAGCTCTGCTATTTTCTATAGACTTGCTCACAGTAACTTACAAAACTGTAGCAAACAATGGTAAGATGGTTAAAAGTTGCTTGTTTTTTTTGATTTAGGAAAATAACTTAAATGTGGCGAATTGTGGTTTTTGTGCTTGGTGTGATGTTATTGGTTGATGGGCTGTATTTAATCTTTTTACAAAAAATCCATTTAGGCACCGTTTTGCCTGTATTATTGGGTATCTTGTTTATTTTTACATCATGTTGTCAAAATAAAATTCGGCTATGGCAACAACAATCGACTTGGTTTGCTTGTTTTTGGCGTTGGGCGTGGCGTGGCTTTTTTCTTTGGCTTATCACCTTATTTGGCTTTTTTGCCTATTTACACGCTCAAATTTTATCTTCACAACAGCAACCGATTCAGCAATTATCCGCTATTATTGTGTTAGGCAGTCAAGTGCAAAATGGTCAGCCTTCACCTGCTCTCGCAAGTCGGTTAGATACAGCCATTCCCCTTGCTCAAACCTTTCCATCTGCCAAAATTGTGGTAACTGGTGGTTTAGGCTATCAACAATCTGAAACGGAAGCCAGCGTTATGGGACGTTATTTGCAAAATGTTCATCATATTGAACAACAACGCATTATTTTGGAAGATAAAAGCACCAGTACTGAACTGAATTTAAAAAATAGTTTGCCTTTGCTTGCTGTCTATCACATTACACCGCAACAGCCGATTGCGATTGTTACCAATGATTTTCATAGCCTGCGTGCTAAAAAAATTGCTGAAAAAATCGGCTATCAACAGATTATTAGCATTTCTGCCCCAACGCCCTTGCTAACACGGTATAATTCTTGGTTGCGTGAATATTTTGCATTTCTAAGTGGCTGGATATTGCGTGAATATTAACGTATGATAATAGGGCGTCCTGACACTTCATAACACGACTGATGATTAAGCAATTTTTCTTGAAAATCTGCGATTTTTCTCATTTTTAATTGCAAATATGAAATGTTAGGATACCCTAGAAATTATTTTTTGAGAGATGAATATGACACTTTCTTTTGCCCATTTTTCTTATACTGGGGCAGATGCTGAAAAATTTTTACAAGGTCAGCTCACGGTAAATGTAAATAAATTAGATGAGCAACATTATCAAGCCACGGCGATTTGTGATTTAAAAGGTCGGATTCAGTTTGGTCTTTGGTTAAAACGGCTTTCTCATGAACAATTTTCGCTTGTCGTAAGCCAAGATTTAGCAGATGAATTACAAGCCCATATTAAAAAGTTTGGTGCATTTTCTAAAGCAACCTTAAGCCCTGCTGAATCGGTTTATCCAACAATCATTGAGCATGATGCAACATTTACCCTTGTTGCGGAACACGCTTGTACGCTTGATAAATGGCAACATCATGCGATTCAACACGGACAAGCATGGATTACCGCTCAAACATCGCATTTATTTCAACCGCAAGAATTACGTTTACATCAACGTGGCGGTGTCGATTATGATAAAGGATGTTATTTAGGACAAGAAATTATTGCACGGTTGTGGTTTAAGGCTCAGCCTAAACATTGGCTCCATTTGATTCAAGGACAAGGTCAATGTCCTGATGTCGCCCAACAATTAAATTCTGATGTGCAAGTGGTCAATGTGATTGCACATGAAAATGGTTGGCTTGCGTTAGTTGTAGCAAAACCGACCGCTTTAGCTGAATTAGATGTACAGATTTTGCCTTTACCTGAACCTTTAAATGGTGATGTGGCTCGTCCAAAATAATATAAGGAACAAAAAATGAACTATTCCGACTATCTTAAAGGGGCGTATAATGAACGCACAGGCGAATTTAATACCGCTCAAGCCCAGCAAAATGTCTATCAACAACGCAATAAAATCAATATTGTGTTACTTGGTGCTACAGGTGTCGGAAAAAGTTCATTAATCAATGCCTTTTTTGGTGATAACATCGTACAATCTGGGGTAGGTCAGCCGATTACCCAACATTTACAAAAAATTGAGATTCCACTCAAAGGCTTAACGCTATGGGATACCAAAGGCATTGAAGCCAAAGACTATCAAGCGACCAAACAGCAACTCATGGACGATTTACGGCAAGGCTTTCAACTCGCATTTAAAACAGGCAATGCTGAAGATGCTCCACACGTTGCGTGGCTTTGTATCAAAGAAAGTTCTTCTCGGATTGAGCAACGAGAATTTGATTTATTGGAAATGCTACAACAATTTGGGATTCCAACCGTCATTGTTTTAACCGACACCAAAGCGGAAGCAGGTGATGAATTTTTTCAACGTGTACAGCAAGAAATAAATGCACGGTTTGCCGACTTTATTAAACAACGTTATGCTCGGGTCAATTCTGTTGAATATCGTATGATGGGCTTTACTGTGCCTGTGATGGGATTGGAAAGTTTGCTTGCGAAAACGGAAGAATGTTTACTGGATTCGCAACGCAATACTGAACAACAGTTGGACGCTTTACGCAAAGCCCAACGGGCGGATATTGAAAAAAAGTTAAATAGTATGTTGGCAAGTGCCAGAAAAAAAGTTCATCTTGCGGCAGCTGCGGCGGCAACGGTTGGGGCATCGCCTATTCCGGGGTCTGATGCACCATTAATTGCAGCCATTCAAAGTACCATGATTTATACCTTAAATGCTGAATTTGAAATTGATAGTGAAGATAGTGCAACCACAAGTACCATTACAGGGATTTTAGGGGTAACGGCAATCGCTCAAGTTGGGCAAACGGTTGTTGCCAATGCGTTAAAGTTTATTCCGGGGGCTGGGTCAATCATTGGCGGTGCAATTTCAGCAACGACTGCAGCCAGTATTACTGAAGCGATTGGTCATGCTTATATCCAAGTTTTAGCTTATTATTTTGATAAAGATAAAGGGCAAGTCATCTTACCTGCTCAAACTAAATTTATCTTACAAAAGTTTGAAACCTTCTTAAAATTGAAGAAAAAGTAATGCTAGGTTTTTATCTCGCATTGGATTAAAATAATGTGTTTTCTTATCATGATTCAATCGCTATTATGAACTCAAAACCACGTGCCATTATTCTTTTGTCTGGTGGCTTAGATTCAAGCACTTGTTTAGCTTGGGCAACTCATCGTTATGAATGTATTGCGTTAAGTTTTATGTATGGACAACGCTCGACTGCTGAACTTAATTCAGCCAAACTGTTGGCAGAACGTGCAGGTGTTGAACATCGCATTATCAATATTGATTTAGCCAGTTTAGGTGGCTCTGCTCTCACCGACCATAATTTAGAACTGCCTGTCGATGGTCAAGCAACAGGCATTCCTATTACATACGTTCCTGCACGCAATACTATTTTCTTGTCGTATGCGTTAGCGGCTGCTGAAGTGTTTCATGCGGAAGCGATTGTGATTGGGGTCAATGCGGTGGATTATTCGGGTTATCCGGATTGCCGTCCAGAATTTATTGATGCCTTTGCGGAGTTGGCTCGTTTGGCAACCAAAGCAGGGGTGGAAGGTAAACCGTTAAAAATTGAAACGCCATTATTACATTTATCCAAAGCAAATATTATACGCTTAGGGCTGGAACATGGTGTAGACTATAGTCAGACGGTGTCTTGTTATCAAGCAGATGAGCAAGGTCGTGCGTGTGGTAAATGCGATAGTTGTCGTTTACGTCAGCAAGGGTTTGCTGATGCAGGCGTTACTGACCCAACACGTTATGCACCATCATTGTAACCATTAATATACATTCTCTTCATAAGATGATAACGAATGTATTTTATACTCTCTTTAAATCCTTCCAACTTTGGGGAATTCTATGAAAACTCTTGTTAAACTGTTTGCAACAGCTATGGTAATGCTTGGTGCAAGCCAAGTTTCATTGGCAAATGATGCCTTACAAAAAGCCTATCAAAGCACCAACATCAAAGCGGCTTTGATTAATGTATGTAAAACTGAAACATCGAAAGGTGGTAAATTAACATCTGCAGAAGTAACGAAATTTTGTACTTGCCAAGTGGAAGCAGAAGGCAAAATGACTACTGCTCAAAAATGGGAAATTCAAAGTGCAATTAATGCGAAAAAATCGCCAAGTTCTTTAGCGTTTATTCAACAGCAAAATAAAGAAATTCAAGCTTGCTTTGGTGCTCCATTAACTGCAAAATTGCAAAAATTGACTGAAGAAGCCATCAAATCAGCTCAACAGAAAAAATAATTGAGTTTTTCGTTGGTAAACGACACGCTTTATTTTACAATGAAGCGTGTTTTTTATTTTGAGCGATATTTTATGGAACAAATCACTCTTCCTCAACATTCTTTTGCAACCACACACGGCGAAATTAATTTGGCACAGTTGCAAACAGATTGGCTCGTGTTATATTTTTATCCACGAGATTCAACGGCTGGCTGTACGGTACAAGCCAATGATTTTACACGGTTAAAAGATAATTTTGCTGAATTAGGGGCAACGGTCGTTGGCGTTTCTCGTGATTCGGTGAAATCTCATTTAAATTTTACGGAAAAGCAAAGCATTAATTTTGAGTTAATCAGTGATGTTGATGAACAGCTATGCCAACACTTTGATGTCATTAAAGAAAAAAATATGTATGGTAAAAAAGTGCTTGGAGTTGAACGTTCAACGTTTATTTTTTTCCGTGGTGAGTTAAAAAAAGTGTATCGCAAAGTCAAAGCAAAGAGACACGCCGAGCAGGTTTTGCAAGATTTAACGGTATTACAAGGGTAAAAATTAGGCGAATTTTTCGCCTATTTTTTGTATCCTAAATCTAAATGAGAATAAAAATAAATATTATTTAAAAAATACATTTTTTCTTAGCTTTTTTTGTCTATAATAAGAAAGTTTTTTTACATTTGTAGTATCTTTATGTTTAAGAAAATTCTCTTCCAACTGCATTGGTTTCTTGGCATTACCGCTGGGTTAATTTTATCCATTGTCGGGGTAACAGGTGCAATTCAGTCGTATGAACCGCAGATTTTACGTTTACTCAATCAAGAGAGTTATGTGGTCAAAGCAGAACAACGTGATAAACTTACGCCACAGCAACTCTATCAACATTTTACGCAACAACAACCAGAAATTAAAATTAATAGTATCACCATTGCTCACGACCCGACCGCATCATCGATTGTGAATATTGCTAAGGAAGGGGAACGCCGTGGCTATAATATGATGGTCAATCCGTATTCTGCGGAAGTGTTGCCCGAAATTAAAGGACGTGGCTTTTTTGCTGGCGTTCAATCGTTGCACCGTTGGCTAACCGTAGGCAAAATTGGCGACCGTGAAGTCGGCAAGCAAATTGTTGGTGCATCGGTTTTGATGTTGATTTTCTTTGTGTTGAGTGGTTTATATTTCCGTTTTCCACGCAAGCACTCATTTCGTCAATGGTTTGTGGTGAAAAAGGAGTTAAAAGGACGTAATTTTCTATGGGATTTACACGCTGTTGTCGGAACATGGGTCGCTATTTTTTATTTAATTTTGGCGTGTACAGGTTTAACATGGTCGTATCCTTGGTGGAAAGCAGGGATGTATAAGGTGTTAGGGGTTGAACAACCTGCTCCGCCAAAACCTGACAATAAAAATAAAAAAGAACCTGCTCCATCGATTTCTCAAGATGAAATTTCTACCATTTTAAATACTACATGGACAAATGTTACCGCTCAATTAGGACGTGAATATTCAACCATTACGCTCAATATCCCTAAGCAAGTCAATGGTAAAATTGATGTTTCATATGTTGATGTTGTTCCACAGCATGAACGTGCGAGAAATACCGTAGTATTTGACTATGCCAATAATCAAATTACGAAACATGAGATTTATGAAGCGAAACCATTAAATGAAAAAATCATGAGCAGTATGCTCCCTGTGCATCGTGGTAGTTTCTTTGGTTCATTCTATCAATTTTTTGCTATGCTTGCGTCTTTAGCAATGCCATTGTTTTTTATTACAGGTTGGTTACTGTATATTAAACGCCGTGAGCAAAAAATTCGTACCGAACAAGCCATGCAAACCGTCCATTTACCAACAGGTGATGATAAAGATGCAGAATGGTTAATTGTGTATGCAACGCAATCAGGCACGGCGGAACAATTAGCTTGGCAAACTGCAAATAGTTTACAGCAAGCGGGTCAAAGTATTGCAGTACGTTCAATTCAAGAAGTTCAAGAACAGGAATTGACACAACACCCACGCTTACTGATGATTGCCAGTACCTTTGGCACAGGTGAATCGCCTGATTTAGCGGTTAAATTTGTGCAACATACCATGAGTAAAACCTTAGATTTAGCACAAGTCAAATATGCTGTGTTAGCCTTAGGCTCAAAAGAATATGCCGATACCTTCTGTTTATTTGGTAATCAAATTGCATCATGGTTACAGGCGTGTGGGGCAACGCCAATGTTTGAAACCATTAACGTGGACAATGGCAATGCAAATGACATTCAACGCTGGAACACCGCACTTGCTCAAGTCAGCAATTTAGAATTAGGCGAAATCCAGCTAGATAAACCATTCCATACTTGGACATTGGTGCAACGTGATTGCTTAAATGAAGGTACAACAGGACAACCTGCATTTAACATTGAGTTAGAAAATGCAGATGGTTTAACGTGGAATGCAGGCGATATTGCCGAAATTCAAACAGGTAATGAAGACCAACGCATTCACGACTTTATCACACGCATGGGCACAAATTGCTGTGGCGATGAATTTACCACAACAGGACTTTCCTTGTTTGATGCCTTACGTTATAAAGATTTAACAGGCGAAATTCCAAGTTTTAGCAACATTGACCAACTTGTCGATGGTTTAGCAAACTTACCTTGCCGTGAATATTCGATTGCCAATATCCCAGATGAATCGCAAACAACACAACGTTTACGCCTTGTGGTTCGCCAACATCAAGATAAAGATGGTAATTTAGGTTTAGGGTCAGGTTGGCTTACCCAACATTTAGCGGTAGGACAAACACTTGAATTGCATTTACGCTCAAATCCATCTTTCCACTTAATTGATGATGAACGACCAATCATTTGTATGGGCAATGGTACAGGTGTTGCAGGATTAATGAGTTTAATCCATGCTCGTGCCAAACGCCAACATCACCAAAATTGGTTAATTTTTGGTGAACGTCAAAAAGCGGTTGATTTCTTCTATCAAACACAGCTCAATACATGGCAAGAAACAGGTGTTTTACAACGTTTAGATACTGCTTTCTCACGAGACCAAGCCGAAAAAATTTATGTACAAGACATCTTGGCTCAATCTGCAGAAGATGTTAAAGCATGGATTGAACAAGGGGCTGTCATTTATGTCTGTGGTAGCATTGATGGAATGGCAAGTGGTGTTGATAAAGCCTTAACCGATATGCTTGGGGCAGATGGAGTCGAACAACTACGCCAAGCACAACGTTATCGCCGTGATGTGTACTAAATTTTAATCGTATCCTTATCACAAAAACATCTCAAGTCTTAGGATTTGAGATGTTTTTTATTTAAACTTGTGATGATTTCACATAATCAATAATCACTTTTGCTAAATCATCATCTGCAAAGAAATAAGCAGGCGGAACACCTAAAACCGCAGAAATATGAGATAAAGTTAAAAAATCAGGTTGATGATGTCCCTTTTCATAACGATTAATGCGTGTACTTGCAACAAATTCATCTAATCCAATCGCAAGTCCTAATTGTTCTTGAGTTAATTTTTTGGCTTTACGGGCTTCTTTAAATCGTGTTACAAAAATGTGTTGAAGATTCATATCTTACGCTCTAAGTAAAAATTACGAATTTCGTATGTTTTCCTTGATTTTTTATTACGAATATCGTATATTACGATTATCGTAGTATTTAATACATCATTGAATGGGAGCGTTTATGCACATTAAATGTACAAATTGTGGACATAAAGAAAAAGTTAATATTGACTTATTTGTCAAAATTATTGGTGGGTCAATGCCTTTTGGTGCCTTTGGGGCTTGGGTAGCATATCTTTTTGCTGGAACAGGTTTTGCAATGCCAATCGTTATTGCAATTATTACAGGCGGTGTTTTAACACTTGCATTCCAAAGAGAAATCACAAATTGGATTTGCGATAAACATCATACCTGCAAAAATTGTGGACAACGTCATTGGAAACCTGCTGAAGAATAAAAAATCGTATTAACTTGAAATATTTTTATTTAAACTGGTGATAGTCTTATATTATCCATCATCGTTGATAGATATTTATATTTTATTTTCCATTTTTACTTAATCTATCCACGATGGTGATAATATCAGGGATTCTATATTTACCTTGCAAAGAAATAACAAGATTTTTAGCCTGTTCTATCTCAACATCAATACAAGTAATATATAAAGGCTGTTTACTTTTACCACGATATATCGCATAATCTTCGCTAATATCATAAAAATGTTTTTTGGCAATGCCAATCATCGGCATTTTAACTGATAAATTATCATATAAATATTTGCCCAGTCCTGCTTTATCCGTACCATTTAAATATACATAACCATCAATAATAATCATATCAAATGGCTCTTTAATCTGCTGAATTAAAGCCAATAAACAAGGCATTTCACGTTTATAAAATTGTCCTGATTGATAAGGTTCTACCTGATTCATCGTAATGGTATATTCATTTAAAATCGTAATATTTTCAATTCCAGTAAAACGAACCCCTGCAACGGTTGCAATCGTTTCATTTTCAATCTCATGATAATAAACATCTAAAATAAGATAAATCAAATCATGTTCTCCTATCAAATAAACTGTACAGTTCGATTTATACAACACGATAATTTAAGATTTTTTTGCAAATACCGTTACGCCAATACTTGCTGAAATAATACATAATAATCCTAATATTTGCCACATCGTCAAAGTTTCTTTAAAAAATAAAAAACCTGCTAAACCTGCACACGCAGGCGATAAACTGGTCAATGTCCCATAGGTCATTTTATTTAAATATTTTAACGCATATAAATCCAACGCATAAGGAATAGCGGTTGCCAATAAGGCAATTAACATGGCGTGTCCCCAATGTTCAATCGCAAAGACAGCAGACGTATCGTGCCATAATCCAACAGGTAACAGCCCTAATGCTGAAATGCCAATCGCTAAACTTAAACCGTGCATTCCAATATTTTGTTGGATAATGCGTTGTCCAAAATGGATATAAGTTCCCCAAAATACGCCTGCACCTAACGCCAACCCTGCTCCAACATAGGAAAATTCACTGCCTTGTTGCCACGGCACTAAACCAGCAATGCCTATGACTGCCAACAACACCCAAAGATAATCACGGCGTTGTTGCACCGCTAAAAATGCCACAGCTAAAGGCCCAATAAATTCCAGTCCAACCGCAATGCCTTGTGGAATCTTACTTAATGAATAATAAAATAATAAATTCATCAAACATAATGAACCACTATAACATAAAATATCATGCCATTTTAAATTAGGTAATTGTTTTGCGATTCGCCATGAACGAAACATCAGCGTTACAAAAATCGTTGCAAAACATAAACGTAATACCGTTACCGTTAATGGGTCAAGTACAGTAAATAAATATTTTGCTAATGATGCACTAATTTGATACGAAAAAATCGCACCCAGCATACATAAAATGGCAATATAAGGTTTGGCTATCATAAATTATTTATCACTTAAAATGGCAATATATTGCTCTAACTGTTGTTTTTGATAACCCAGCATTAAATTTAATAACATGGTAGGTTGATGATGTGATTGATGATAATCATCAAAACATTGATAATATAATTCACGGTCAGTAAATTTAATATCAATCGGTAAATATTGATGTTTTAATAACTCTAAGTTTAATAATAATCGCCCTACTCGCCCATTTCCATCAATAAAAGGATGAATACTTTCAAAGGCTAAATGTAACCATGCGATTGCAATTAATGGATGTTGCATTGTTAAATATTGCTGATAATTTTCAATTAATTGAGCCATTTGCTCTGTAATTAAATAAGGCGGAGTTGTTTCATGTATCGACCCTAAAATACGGACAGGTAATTTACGATAAACGCCACGATGTTCCGCATCATTCATTAATACAAGGCTATGTAATTCTTGAATTGTACATTCCGTTAAAGGTTCAGCGTGTTTAACCAATTCAAACATATAATACAAGGCATCTCTAAAACCAATAACTTCTAAATGTTCTCGTACAGATTTTCCACCTATGGTAATGCCTTCATTTAAAATCAATGCAGTTTCACGCAAAGTTAAGGTATTTCCTTCAATGGCATTTGAATTATACGTTGTTTCAATAATAAATTCTTCTCGTAAACGTTTTAATTCTGTTGCGGTTAATGGGCGTAATTCTACTAATTGAGCTTTTAATTGGTCAATTTCAACTAATCGCTGAATATCATATTCAAAGACACTCATTTAATTTGCTCCCACGCCCCTTGTAATTTTTTAACCGAAACAGGCATTTTAGTTTTCATTGGTTGAGAAAATAGCGAGATTCGATATTCTTCGACTAATTGATAAAATAACTGCTCTTCCGCTTGATATTCTCGTTTTTCTTTATCACAACGCTCATAAATATCAAATAATTTTTCAATCCAATTATCTAGCTGATAAATTGCATCATTATCCCGCATTAAATTATGTGGTAAACGTTCTAAACGTAATTGTAATGCTTTTAAATATCGTGGATATTCCAACCAAATATCAGAACTTTGGCTATAAAAACAATCTTTTAACCGCATTAAATATAATTGGTCTTCAATATCTTCAATATTGTCTTTAAATACTTGCGGATTTAACGTTAAAAGCTGACTGCGAATTGCTTGCCAAGCAATAAAAATATCTTGGAAAATTGCTAAAACGTGTTGTCCTTGGGTTAAAAATGCTTTTTTGACTTGCTGTAGCAGTTGTTGAAATTCTGTATGATTCATTGGTAAATCACCAATACAACGTTGCAAGGTTGCATAAATCAGCATATGTTCTAACTGTGCTTTATCGCCTAATGGTGCGTATGCCAACGCCACTTGTTTAGGTAACTGTTTTTTGAGCTGACGGACAACATCACCTAATTGCATATAAATCAACTGGATAACACCATCTCGATAACGTTTTAATGCGACAGTTTCATCATTAAACGATTGAATCACGACACCAACGCTTTGTTGCTGTTGAGCAAGGCTGGCAAGCTGTGCAAACGGAACTTTTGGCACAACCACTTGATATTGTTTAACCACAACGCCAGTTACTTTTTGCTGATGTTCAAACTTAAAGTTTTCAGGAAATTGATGATATTCTACGCTTGAATGTTGTACCACTTGCTGACTTTCATCTCGGCAACGTAACTGCAATTCGCTTAAATCTCGACCTTGCTCAATACAACGTCCTTTGGCATCGACCACATGAATAAATGGTAATAAATAGGCATCAACTTTCTCAAAACTAAAATCATTGACGCTGATATCTTCACCACGCAATAAAAATGCCAAGACATCAAAAATATGTTGTTTGGTGTCTTGTTCGGTGATTTTTGCATATAAATTTTGAGCCGTATCAGGAATTGGCACTAACGGACGGCGTTTATCTTTGGGTAAATTTTTTAATAAACTTTCAATTAACGCCAAACGCCAACCACGAATCCCCCACGACCATTGATTAATATCCATTTGCGATAATGCGTGAACAGGCACGGTAACAATCGCCCCATCTCGCTCATGGCTTGGGTCAAAATGATATTTTACCGCAAATTTAAGCGTACCATTTTGTAATTCATCTGGAAATTGTTGGGTTGTTGGTCGAGCGGTTTGCCAAATATCTTGTTCATTAAAATATAAATATTTAGGATTTTTAGCTTCGACTTTGGCTCGCCATTCTTCAAAACTTTTACGAGATGCGACCGATTTATCCACTTTTTCCGCATAAAATTGATAAATCATTTCTTCATCGACCACTAAATCACGGCGACGTAATTTATCTTCAACGCGTTGAATCTCTAACAATTTTGCTTGGTTATGTTGTAAAAATGGCGGTGTAATACCTAATTGATTCATGGTTAAAGCATCACGCACAAAAATTTCATGAGCATTGACCAAATCTACTTTTTCATATTGAACCAATCGTTTAGGCTCTAAAATTAAGCCAAATAAGGAAATTTGAGCATAGGCGTGTACTAATCCTGTTTTTTTCGACCAATGTGGCTCAAAATAATGATATTTTAATAAATCACCTGCTTGTAAAATCACCCATTCTGGCTCAATTTTAGCCAAAGTGCGTAAATACACTTGCGATGTTTCGACCATTTCAAATGCCATCACCCAAGGCGTATTGGTTTTATGCAAACTGCTGGCAGGAAACACTCTGGCACGTTGTTGGCGAACCGCTTCAAAGACATTACGTTCTTCAGTTTTATTGGCAATAAAGGACAATAAACCTGACAATAACGCACGATGAATATTTTCATAACTTGATGGTTTTTCATTCACCGTCATGCCTAATTGTGCGGTCATTTCCGCCAGTTGTTGATGCGTTTGTCGCCATTCTCGCAAACGTAACCAACTTAAATAATGTTGTTTGGCAAATAATCGGCGTTTATTTTCACTCAGTTGATGTTCATATTTTAGACTTTCTAAAGTATTCCACAAATTCACATAAAATAAAAAATCCGAATCTTCCGCTTTAAATAAGGCGTGTTTTTGGTCAGCTTGCATTTGCTTATCGAGCGGACGTTCTCTTGGGTCTTGAACTGCTAAGGCACTGACAATAATCAAGATTTCTTTTAACACCCCAAAATGATGACCTGCCACTAACATTCTGGCTAAACGTGGGTCAATCGGCATTTTTGCCATCATCTGTCCGACTTTGGTCAGCAACGATGTTGGAGCAGATTTTTTATTTTTCTTGGCTTGGGTTTTGGTTTCGCTTGGTAAAGCCCCTAATTCAATCAATAATTTACGACCATCATTGACTAAACGATAATCAGGTGGTTCGATAAAATCAAAGGCTAACACATCGCCCAATCCTAAATTTTGCATTTGTAAAATCACAGATGCTAAATTGGTACGCTTAATTTCAGGCTCGGTAAATTCAGGACGGCTTAAAAAATCTTCTTCAGAATACAGACGAATGCACACCCCTTCCGCAATACGACCACATCGCCCTTTACGTTGATTGGCGGCGGCTTGTGAAATGGCTTCAATCGGTAGGCGTTGCACACGAGAACGATAATTGTAACGAGAAATACGAGCAAAACCGCTGTCAATCACATAGCGAATATTCGGCACTGTTAAAGCCGTTTCTGCCACGTTGGTTGCAATAATAATTCGCCGTCCTGAACCGCTTGGATTAAAAATTTTCTGTTGTTCTGATAACGCTAAGCGAGCATATAAGGGCAAAATTTCAACATGTCTAAACTGCTGTTTTTGCAAAGTTTCCTGTAATTCACGAATCTCTTGTTCGGTACTGGCAAAGATTAAAATATCAGCGAGTTCAGGTCGCCCTGTTTGCTCCGCATCTGCAAAACATTCTTCGACTGCCTGCACAACCGCTCGTGGCAAATTCTCTTCGAACTCATCAAACTCATCATCATCACTACCATGAATCGACAATTCAGAAATCGGACGATAACGCACTTCAACTGGATAACTTCGCCCTTCAACCTGAAAAATAGGTGCTTGATTAAAATAAGTACTAAACCGCTCTACATCTAAAGTTGCTGACGTAACAATTACTTTTAAATCAGGACGTTTCGCCAAAATCGTTTTGATATAACCTAAAATAAAATCAATATTGAGCGAGCGTTCGTGGGCTTCATCGATAATAATGGTATCATATTTGGTTAAATAACGGTCATGAGCCAATTCCGCCAATAAAATCCCATCGGTCATTAAACGCACAATGGAATCTTGCGAACCTTGTTCATTAAACCGCACTTTAAAACTTACACTTTGCCCTAACGGTTCGCCTAATTCTTCGGCAATCCGTTGCGACACACTGCGTGCTGCCAAACGTCTTGGTTGCGTATGCCCAATCATGCCCGTTAAACCACGCCCTGCTAACATGGCAATTTGTGGTAATTGTGTGGTTTTGCCTGACCCTGTTTCCCCTGCCACAATAATGACTTGGTGTTGTTGAATTGCCTTGATTAATTTATCGGCATATTGGGTAACAGGTAAATCTTGGTTTAATTTAATCGTAGGTAAACGCTGAAAACGTGCTTGCACTCGAGCATTAGACTGCTGAAACAGCTGTTGATATTGCTCTACTTTCTTTTCTTTTTTTAAACGATATAAATAATAACGGTCTTTTGCCATGACCCACTGTGATAATGATGCTGTAATGGAAGGTTGCACAAGTTTTGCCTATCTATTGTTATCAAACCCGTTATTTTAGTATAAAAATGAGCATTTGAATATTTTATTTTGATGTAATTTCTTGTGATTAAACTAAATACAGAAGATTTTAAATTTGCCATCCATATCAATTAAAACTAAAATATACAATAAAAGAGTAAATAGAGAATCTATAGATTCCCCTTTCTCTTTTACTAAAAATCGATTAAGATTAATCCCATATCAATGTCAAGGAGTAGGAAAAATGACCAGTTACTATCAATGCTTACAACGCACTGTACATGACGATGGAAGTGTAACCAGTCGCTATCGCAGTACCGTATATGCACAAGGAGCATGGAACGAACACGAACAACATATGGCAGCCGCTACAGGCGTTTTAGCGGTTGAATTAGAACAATTTCAACCACGCACAGAGATGCGAATCGGTCGCATTAGCCTTGATATTTTAGGCTTAATCCACGCAGGCGAATTTGAAATCAAAACCCACATTATCCGAGCAGGAAAAACCATTGAACTGGTTGAATCAACCATGACTGCTCAAGGAAAAACCAGTATTGTGGCACGAGCATGGCGAATGCAAACCAGCGATACATCAAGCATTTCAGGTTTAGAAGATAAAATCCATCATCGTGCAAAACAACCATGGAATATGCAACATTTTTGGGGCGGTGGATTTATCCAAAGCATTCGAGCCTATAGCGACCAACGCCGAGCAGGAAAAGGCATTGTGTGGTTACATAGTGATGTTGAAATGGTCGAAGGACAATCAACTTCTGATTTTGTACGTTTAATGGGCTTGGTCGATGCCGCCAATGGCATTGTACCACGCATTGAACAACCTAATGATATTGAATGGATTTTCCCTAATCTTGATTTACAAATCCATCTATATCGTGAACCTATAGGACAATGGCTAGGGTTAGAAACTATTCAACAAATTGGACACGATGGCATTGGCTTAACCAGCAGTATTTTACACGATGAACATGGGACATTTGGACGAAGTGAACAAATTCTCACCATTCGCAAAATAAAATAAATGTTGTTTATCATTTCATCATGGGTTTAGTGTCAGCCCATGATGATGCTCTTTATGAAGTGAAATCTTATCATGATTTTCACTTAGATGACCTTTATCATCAATTTTTTATCATCTTTTTAAATTTCTAATTTGCTTTTCCGATTAAAACTATACAAAAATACTATTTCCTGTTTGCTAAAAATTGTTTTAGAATGCTTAGCAATCGGTGAGAGAACAATAGTTCTCAATGTAACATTCCAAATTTATGGAGAACATCAATGAGTTTAATTAATACTGAAGTAAAACCGTTCCGTGCAACGGCTTACCACAATGGCAAATTTGTAGATATTTCTGAAGCAGATTTAAAAGGCAAATGGTCTGTATTCTTCTTCTATCCAGCTGACTTTACTTTCGTTTGCCCAACTGAATTAGGTGATTTAGCTGACAACTACGCAGAATTCCAAAAATTAGGCGTGGAAATCTATGGTGTTTCTACTGACACTCACTTCACTCACAAAGCATGGCACGACACTTCTGACGTAATTGGTAAAATCCAATACCCATTAGTTGGCGACCCTACTTGGACATTATCTAAAAACTTTGAAGTTTTAATCGAGTCTGTTGGTTTAGCTGACCGTGGTACATTCGTAGTTGACCCAGAAGGCAAAATCCAAATCGTTGAAATCACTGCAGGCGGTATCGGTCGTGATGCTCAAGAATTACTTCGTAAAGTAAAAGCGGCTCAATATGTACACGCTCACCCAGGTGAAGTTTGCCCTGCTAAATGGAAAGAAGGCGATGCTACTTTAGCTCCTTCAATCGACTTAGTTGGTAAAATCTAATTCCAAACGGTTGATATAAATCAAAGAGAAAGAGTACATTTTGTACTCTTTTTCTTATTTACGTTTGCTCTACTCTATTTTGTATCAGATTAAAAACATTCCACTATAAGATTGATACAGATTCAACATATTTAAACCATCTTTTTTATTGAGAATATTGCTTTTTTTAAATCTTGAGAACTTGAAATGAAAAATTTAATGTTGATTAGCTTAATGGGAGCAATCTTGATGACAGCGTGTACTACAACTTCTCCAAAAGCAGTTGGCGGACAAAAAGATAAACACGGTTGTTTAATTGGTGCAGGGCAAACATGGTCAGTATTAAAACAACAATGTGTACAAGTGTTTAATGTGGCAGATATTCGCTTTACTGACCCTAACAATGAAACCCTTGCGGTTTACACTATTTTATCGGAAGACCGTCAGCAAGCCGAACTTTTTATGGCAGATTTAGAAGATAGCGTGATTTTAACGGCAGTTAAAGGCGGTTTTGTTTCCAATGATAAAAAATTACGTTTATTAAATACTGAATCTGGTTGGTCATTGCGTAAACAATAAGATAGATTAAAAGTTGGGTGTTGTTTGATACCCAACTTATTTTTTTAATCTAAGCTATTATAAAAATTGTCCACAACAATGTTTAAATTTTTTCCCTGAACCACAAAAACAAGGCTGTTTCATGGTCATGTTATTGGGTACTGTTGGGTCAATAAAATACCATTGCTCCCCTATTTTGACAAAAGCAGAGCATTCATGATGAATGTGCTGTTTTTCTGGTTGGTCTGCTGTTACAAAATAGGCTTTAAATTCAACTTGGGCGTGTTGTTTGCCTAGCATTTTATGTTGTAAAACGTCTAATTTTTGCCAATGTGTTTCTGTTGCCCAATCGAGTAATTCTTGTCGATTAAGTAAGTGTTGTTGTGCAGGGACGGTCGTTTGAATAATATAGTCGATTTCTTTTTGTACAAATGCACAGTAGCGAGAACGCATGAGTTGTTCTGCGGTTAGGGCTATCTGTTGTTGTAAATGTAACGGTTGGCAACAGTCGCTATAAGGCTGTTGTGATAGGCATGGGCAAGTCATCTTTATCATCTTAGCTGTTCATCTTGTGTTAAATGATACGTCATATTGTCCATCATTTAAAGACATCAGTATTTTTAATTTACATTTTAAGCTTTTCGTGTAGTAATCTTGTAGCCTTCTTGTTGGAATTTATCGTTTATCTCGTTAAATCTTGGCATTTTCGTGCATTTTATCGAACAATCTCTGTTAAGATTTATCTCCTTGTGAAAATGGTTTCCATTTTCTTTTCTTTTTATTATGTCTTTTATTTAATTTTATGAAAAAATCTCTCAAATGGGTCGGAGCATTGGCAGTTGTTGCCTTACTTGCTGTCCTTCTCTTTTTATATTGGCCGTTATATAAACGTGCCGTCCCTTCCGCTGAAAATGAAAATGCTGTTGATGTCGTTTTAATTGGCGGTGGTATTATGAGCATGACCTTGGCAACTTATTTGCAAGAATTAGAGCCAAATTGGAAAATTGAAGCCTTTGAACGTTTAGATGGCGTTGCCTTAGAAAGTTCAAATGGTTGGAATAATGCAGGTACAGGACATGCTGGCTTTGCTGAATTAAACTATACACCTGAAAAAGATGGCAAAATTGAAACTGCTCGTGCAGTTAATATCGCTGAACAATTTGAGGTTTCTCGTCAGTTTTGGGCTCACCAAGTTAAAACAGGTCGTTTAAGTGCAAATCCAAGTGATTTTATTAATTCTGTTCCGCATATGAGCTTTGTGTGGGGCGATGAAAATGTCGAATATTTGCGTAAACGTCATGAGGCAATTACTAAAAATCCGCTATTTTATGGTATGGAGTTTTCTACTGACCAAGAGCAAATTCGTAAATGGGCTCCTTTATTGATTGAAGGTCGAGACCCTAAACAAGTGGTTGCTGCGACCTATATGCCGATTGGAACCGATGTTAATTTTGGTGTGATTACGAATCAATTAACAGATGCGTTAAAGAAAAGTGCGAATTTTAAATTAGAGTTACAACATGAAGTGCGTGCATTGCGTCAAAATGCAGATAAAACTTGGAATGTAACCGTTTATGATTTGGCTAAACAATCTGAACGTACTGTAAAAGCAAAATTTGTCTTTATTGGTGCAGGTGGTGCATCTTTAAAATTGTTGCAAATGTCAGGAATTCCTGAATCGCACAATTATGGTGGTTTCCCTGTAGGAGGTCAATTCTTATCCTTTGAAGACCCTGCATTGACACAACGTCATAACGCTAAAGTGTATGGTAAGGCTGAAGTGGGGGCTCCACCGATGTCTGTTCCACATTTAGATACTCGCCGTTTAGATGGTAAACAAACCATGTTATTTGGCCCATTTGCCTTGTTTAATACACGTTTCTTAAAAAATGGCTCTGTTTTTGATGTGCTTTCTGCAACCAATAATCATAACGTGTTTGGTATGTTAAAGGTTGGTGCTGAAAATACTGATTTAATCACCTATTTGATTGAACAAGCACGTTTAACAGATGATGACCGTCATAAAGAGTTATTAAAATATTATCCAAATGCAAAACGTGAATCTTGGAAATTAATTACAGCAGGACAACGTGTCCAAGTGATTAAGAAAACCGATAAAGGCACTGTTTTACAATTTGGTACAGAAGTCGTTACCGATAAAGATAACACCATTGCGGCATTATTAGGAGCATCACCGGGGGCATCGACTTCTCCGCCAATTATGCTGACGGTATTAAAACGTTCTTTCCCAGAACAAATGAAATCTTCTTGGGAAGAAAAGTTAAAAACGATTATTCCATCGTATGGTCAAAAATTGAATGAAAGTGTGGAATTAACCAATCAAATTCGCCGTATGACCAGCGAAACGTTGAAACTGCCTTATATTGATGTGCCTACAGATTTAATTGCTAAACCGACCACAACGGTAGAAACGCCATCTGCAAAAACTGAAACTGCACCATCAGCAAAAGTTGAACCAGCAACACCGAAGGCTGAAGCGGATAAATCAAAACCTGCTCCAAGCAAAAATTTAAATAACGAACAACAAGCATTGTAATCGTTACTTAATCATTCAACATACCCTAAAAAGAGAATAAGCGATTTTGGCTTATTCTCTTTTTTATACAAATGCAACATTATTTTTCTACTTTTCTTGCTTATTTTTTGCTACACTAATTTAGTTACCCGCCATCGCCAGTAACATGAATATAGGTTAATGAATATGAAAAAATATATGTGTATTATTTGTGGATTTATTTATGATGAAGCAGAAGGTTATCCTGAAGAAGGGATTCCTGCTGGTACAAAATGGGAAGATGTTCCCGATGATTGGGAATGTCCTGATTGTGGTGTAGGGAAAAAAGAATTTGAAATGATGGAAATCTAATTTCAAAAACTCAAAAACAGATGTCCAACCTTTTAGTTGTTGGACATCTCTCTGTATAGGCTTAGATTTTAGAAAAAGCGTTTATCTTCTCGTTCTCGTTTTGGCAATTTATTTAACTGCTCAATGACCTGTTTTGCGATGTTGTGATAATGTTCTGTCGCTTCATCTAACGCAATGACACTTGGTTTGCCTTCATCTACATTTTTACGAATGGCTTGACTTAGCGGAATATGTCCTAAAATTGGAACATGATAATGTTCAGCTAAATGATTTCCGCCCCCTTGTCCAAAAATATGTTCTTCTGCACCACAATTTGAGCAAATATGATAGGACATATTTTCCACAACACCTAAAACAGGAATAGAAACTTTATTAAATAATTCAATGCCTTTTTGTGCATCAAGTAATGCAATGGTTTGTGGTGTCGTTACAATGACTGCTCCTGAAACTGGAATGCGTTGTGCCAATGTCAGTTGAATATCGCCAGTTCCGGGGGGCATATCAATCACTAATACATCTAATTCAGGCCAAAGCGTTTGGTTAAACAGTTGCATTAATGCTCCTGTTGCTTTTGCTCCACGCCACACGATTGGCGTATGGTCATCACCTGTTAAATGTCCAATCGATAATACAGGCATATCATAGGCATTAAGTGGGACAAACTGTTCATTTTCAATTTGTGGCGTTTGTCCTGCATTGCCCAACATGGTTGGAATGCTTGGGCCATAAATATCGGCATCTAGTACGCCAACACTTAAGCCTTGTTGTTTTAATGCTAATGCAAGATTGACCGTTGTGGTTGATTTCCCTACTCCGCCCTTGCCTGATGATACGACAATCACCTGTTTAATGCGTGGGTGAGCAGGTACTTGTTGTTGTAATGGGGCTTTTTTGGTAATTGGCGGATTGTTGAGGTCGTCTGTTTCGCTTGGCATAGCATTTTCAGTTTTTGGTAAATTATTTTGTGTTGTGGTATTTTTTCGTTCTACTACATGTAAATTGAGTTCATCAATGCCACAGCGTTGTAAACGTTCGGCAAGTTCATCATGTAGTTGTTGTAAATGTTGTTTTTCATCACTATAAATGTATAAGCTTAATTGCAACGTACGTTGTTGTAATTGTACTTGTGTAAGGCGTTCTGCCAAAGGCTGTTGATTGGGTAAATGATAGTCATGTAATAACTGTTGCATTTGCTCTTGATTGACAGATTGAGCTGGGCTAAATGCTGATTTTAAGGAAGATAACCAAGACATTTTTTTCTCTTATTAAAAGGCTTAAATGGTGCAAGTATAATAGATTTTAGGGCAATATACTATGCACTATGCCAATATCGCTCAAGTCCATTTATTCCGTTAAATCGTGTGGAAATGGGCGTAATTTATCTGCAGTTGCCCACGCTTGCACCCATTCTGGTAAGGGAATATCAATCGAATCAATGCCTAAGGCTTGAAAAACTTCAGCTGTATTAATCACTTTTCCAGTTGAAAAATTGGTTACACCTGTCCGCAATAAAGCGTGCGATGTTGCTTTTCCTTTAACCCACATGGTTTGTTCAATGTAAATCCAACGTTGTTCAATCCCAATCAATCGTGTTTTAATAGTAACTTTATCAAATAAACGGACTCGTTTACGATATTGGATACTACTGCCTGCCACAACCAAGCCCCAACGTTTTTGAATCAGTTGTTTGCCCAAGCCTGTGCGAATGGCAAAATCTAAACGACCTAAATCAAATAAGGTTAAAATTCGTCCATTATTCATTTCTAAAAAATTATCAATATCGCTTGGATTACTGACCATGGTAATTTCGCTGGTATCCGTAATCGATAACGATTCTCCACGCCATTGTTTTAATGAGCTTTGTGTGAGCGTTTTGCCCCATCTTAAAAAAGGATACATTTTAACCTACATGATGATTTTAAATGCCATGATTATAGAAGTACATTGTATTGTGTACTATGGCGTTTTCTATCAAATGTTTTGTCAATAGCATCATAATCGTTTGATTTCACCATTCTCCACTATTAAAACAGATGATTTTTCGGTAAAATGGACATCTTTAAGTCATATAGATTAGGATAGAATATCGTCATGTCAGCACGTCAAATTTTAGTAACCAATGCTCTACCTTATGCCAATGGCCCGATTCATATGGGACATTTATTAGGCTATATTCAAGCCGATATTTGGGTGCGTGCAATGCGTGCCATGGGACATGATGTCATTTATGTTTGTGCTGATGATGCACATGGTACGGCGATTATGCTCCGTGCAGAGGCCAATGGCATTTCTCCTGAACAGCAAATTGCAGGGGTGCAAAAAGAGCATGAGCGTGATTTTAAAGGTTTTTTAGTTGAGTTTGACCATTACGACTCTACTCACAGCGACACCAATCGCAAACATTCAGAAGAAATTTATTTAAAAAATCATCAAGCGGGCAATATTGCGGTTCGTCCAGTCACCCAATTATTTGACCCTGAAAAACAAATGTTTTTATCTGACCGTTTTATTAAAGGAACGTGTCCAAAATGTAAGGCAGATGACCAATATGGCGACTCTTGCGAAGTGTGTGGCACAACCTATAATGCAACCGAATTAATCAATCCACGTTCAACCTTAAGCGGTGCAACCCCGATTGAAAAAGATTCTGACCATTATTTCTTTACTTTGCCAAATTTTAGCCAATATTTACAAGGTTGGACACGAGATAAAGGACGTTTACCGACTTCGATTGCTAATAAATTAGATGAATGGTTTGAAGCAGGGTTAGCAGATTGGGATATTAGCCGAGATGCTCCTTATTTTGGTTTTGAAATTCCAAATGCACCAAATAAATATTTTTATGTCTGGGTTGATGCACCGATTGGTTATATGGCGAGTTTTGAAAATTATATTAAAACTAAACGCCCAGATATTCAATTTGATGATTATTGGAAACAAGATTCCGATAAAGAAGTATATCATTTTATAGGTAAAGATATTGTTTATTTCCATGCTTTATTTTGGCCTGCAATGTTGCATGGGGCAAATTATCGTACGCCAACATCTTTATTTGTAAACGGATTTTTAACGGTTAATGGCGAGAAAATGTCTAAATCTCGTGGCACATTTATTAAAGCAGAAACTTATTTAGAGCATTTAAATCCTGAATATTTACGTTATTATTTTGCATCTAAATTATCTGATAAAGTCGAAGATTCTGATTTAAATCTTGATGATTTTATTCAAAAGGTCAATTCTGATTTAGTGGGTAAAGTGGTGAATATTGCAAGCCGCTCGGCAAAATTTATCAATACTCAATTTAATAATACTTTATCTGCAACCTGTACTGAACCATCTTTAGTACAAGAATTTATCGATGCAGGTGATAGTATTATTCAACATTATGAGCAACGTGAATTTAGCACGGCGATTCGTGAAATCATGGCGTTAGCAGATAAAGCGAATCAATATATTGATGAGAAAAAGCCGTGGGCTGTGGCAAAAGAAAATCCAAATAATCCTGATGTGCAAGATATTTGTTCGGTTGGTTTAAACTTATTCCGTCAATTAGCGGTTTATTTAGCTCCTGTCTTACCAAAATTGGCAAAACAAGTGCAAGGTTTCTTACAATTAGAGCATTTTAATTTTGATTCTCGTAAACAGGTTTTAGTCGGTCATCAAATCGCTCAATTTGAACCGTTAATGCAACGTGTAGATGCGAAAAAAGTGCAAGCGATGGTTGATGCGTCAAAAGAATCATTACAACCAACCCAAAAAGCAAAAGATGTTCAACCAACAGCGACTCAAGCCCAAAAAGCTGAACAAACCGATGAATTTATTAGCATTGATGACTTTAGCAAAGTGACTATGAAAGTTGCAAAAGTGCTGGAGTGCAATCGTGTGGAAGGGGCTGACAAATTATTACAATTTACCTTAGACGTGGGCGAAGAAAAAACACGCAATGTCTTTAGTGGTATTGCAAAATTTTATCAACCTGAACAATTAGTGGGTAAAACGGTCGTTTGTGTAACGAACCTTGCACCACGCAAAATGAAATTTGGTATTTCTGAAGGCATGATTTTATCTGCGGAAAAAGATGGACAACTGACCGTCATCTTGCTTGATGATAATATTCCTGCTGGGGCGAAATTGGCTTAATTACCATTCGCCTTGGACTTAATTTTTTACTCCCAACGAGAAAATATGATGAAAAAACTTGGCTTTTTAGCAGTGGTTGCGTTGATGATGACATCAACCGCTCATGCAGATACGCTTTACGGTCTTTATGCTGATGCAAATTATTGGCAAACCAACATTCAAGATAAAATCGACGGTACAGACCGAGATTATAAAGACAAAGGACAAACCATGTTCTCTGCTAGTCTTGAACACCCAATTCCACTTGTACCGAATGTACGCCTTCGCCATACATCATTAAACGGTACATTAGAAAGCAACAGCAATAATGAAATTAAAGCAACAACAACCGATGCCATTGCATACTATGAATTGCTAGATAATGTGGTGAGTGTTGATGTTGGTCTAGGTGCAAAACGTATTGAAGGCGATATTACACAAAGTGGCGAAAGTCGTTTAAACTTAAATAAAACCTTGCCAATGGCATACGTTTCTGCAGGTGCAAAATTACCGTTTACAGGGCTTTCTGCAAAAGCGGAAGTTGGTGTAGGCGTTGGTACTAACGTGAAAAGTACCGATGCTCAAGCAGAATTAAAATATAATTTTGTTGATACTGCATTGGCTGATGTAGGCATTAAAGCAGGCTATCGTATCGTGAATCTTAAATATGAAGAAATGACCAATGAATATATTGGTTCAATCTTTGGCTCACAAGTCCCTTATCAAATGGACTTTAAAGGCCCTTATGTTGGACTTGAAGTACATTTCTAAGCCACATTGTTAAATCGCAAAAAAACTCAAGATAAATGATGATATGTTTATCTTGAGTTTTTTATTTCATTCAAACTCATGTTTAAGATGGGCTTTAACATCAACGCTTAATTTCATTTACACGTTTACTCTAGCATTTTTCACTTAGATATTTTACTATCTTGCTATCATTTAAACGTTATTTTTGAGCATCTACGATGAGTATTCAACATTCTTCTCTGATTATTTTAGGTTCAGGGCCTGCAGGTTATAGTGCAGCAGTTTATGCAGCACGAGCAAATTTAAAACCAACATTAATTGCAGGTTTACAGTTAGGCGGACAATTAACCACAACGACCGATGTCGATAACTGGCCGGGCGACCCTGAAGGTTTAACAGGCCCTGCATTGATGGAACGTATGCAAGCCCATGCTGAACGTTTTGGCACAAATATTGTCTATGACCATATCAATGAAGTCAATTTACAACAACGTCCATTTCTCCTAAAAGGCGATATGGGCGAATATAGCTGTGATGCGTTAATTATTGCGACAGGTGCAACAGCTCAATATTTAGGCTTAGAATCCGAGCAAGCCTTTATGGGACAAGGGGTAAGTGCGTGTGCAACGTGTGATGGTTTCTTCTATAAAGACCAAGATGTAATGGTCGTTGGTGGTGGTAACACGGCGGTTGAAGAAGCCTTATATTTATCTAATATTGCAAAACACGTTACATTAGTGCATCGTCGAGACAGTTTGCGTGCAGAAAAGATTTTGCAAGACCATCTATTTGAAAAAGAAAAACAAGGTAAAATCAGCATTGTATGGAATCATCGTGTTGATGAGATTTTGGGCGACCAATCTGGCGTAACTCGTGTACGATTGGCGTGTACCAATGATGACTCTACGCAAGATGTTGATGTAACAGGTATTTTTATTGCGATTGGACACAAACCAAATACCACGATGTTTGAAGGACAATTAACCTTGCGTGATGGTTATATTCAAGTACAAAGTGGTACAGCAGGCAATGCGACTGCAACTTCTGTTGCTGGCGTGTTTGCAGCAGGTGATGTTGCAGATAGCGTTTATCGTCAAGCGATTACATCAGCAGGGTCAGGCTGTATGGCAGCTTTAGATGCTGAAAAATATTTAGATGCTTTAGCAAAATAAGCGATTAAAGACCATCAAAAGGTGTATTAAAATACACCTTTTATCTTTTAAAATAACGTGTTACAACGCTGTTTTAATCAATGGACATTTTGCCAAATCTGCATACAACGCATGGACTTGCTCTAATTCTGTAAAATGCAATTTTGCCGTAATCGAATGGTATTTTCCTGAACGTGATGGGGTAATGGTCAAGCTATTTTCATCAAAATTTGCAAAATGTGCCTTTAAAATATCAACTACCGCTTGGCGTAATTCTTCCCCAGCATTTCCAATTAATTTAATTGGATAGTCCATCGGAAAAACCCATAATTCTTCATTTAACTCACGAGATGGGGTACGGTCTAACATCATCTTAACTCTCTTTTCATTCTTTTTAATCAAGAAAAAATGCCTACAGTTGTAGGCATTTTATCACCTGAATCACTATATGATGGCAAATGTTAAAAATTCAACCATCATTGAGTATCTATCTATCAATCACTTTCTAGGAATGAACGTAAATGCTCTGAACGTGATGGATGACGTAATTTACGCAAGGCTTTCGCCTCAATTTGACGAATACGCTCACGAGTAACATCAAATTGGCGTCCCACTTCTTCTAAGGTGTGGTCAGTATTCATATCGATACCAAAACGCATTTTTAAGACTTTCGCCTCTCGCTCGGTCAAGTTTTCTAACACTTCACGGGTTGCCTCACGCAAACCTTGTGATGTGGCAGCATCGACAGGGGAAATAATGTTTTGGTCTTCGATAAAATCGCCCAAATGCGAATCTTCATCATCACCAATCGGGGTTTCCATTGAAATTGGTTCTTTGGCGATTTTTAAGACTTTACGGACTTTCGCCTCGTCCATATCTAAACGTTCGCCTAACTCTTCAGGGGTTGGCTCACGTCCCATTTCCTGTAATAATTGACGAGAAACACGGTTAATTTTGTTAATCGTTTCAATCATGTGTACAGGAATACGAATGGTACGGGCTTGGTCTGCAATAGAACGGGTAATCGCTTGACGAATCCACCATGTTGCATAGGTCGAAAATTTATAACCACGGCGATATTCAAATTTATCTACCGCTTTCATCAAACCAATATTGCCTTCTTGGATTAAGTCTAGGAATTGTAAACCACGGTTTGTATATTTTTTCGCAATGGAAATCACCAAACGTAAGTTTGCCTCAACCATTTCTTTTTTCGCACGTTGGGCTTTTGCCTCACCTACAGCCATACGTTTTGAAATATCTTTAATTTCAACAACTTTTAAACCAAGTTCTTTTTCGATTTCGCCAATTTTTGCTTGGTAAATCAACACATCATCACGCACTTTTTCTAAATGTGGTTTCACATGGTCAGGAACTTTGGTAATTTGAGCATCTAACCAAGCACTATTTGACTCATTGGTCGGGAAGGTGCTACGGAATAATTCTCTGTCCATACGTCCACGGCGTAACACATGACGCATAATCTCTTTTTCATTGGCACGGATTTGGTTGTGTGTATCACGAATCATCTCTGCAATGATGTCAAATAAACGTGGAGTAAATTTAAACATCATAAAGACGGTTGCTAATTCGTCTAAGGCTTGTTGAGCTTGTGGGCTATGGCGACCGTGTTCACGAATAACAGCTTTGGTTTTATTCCATGTGCTTTCTAATTCTGCAAAACGTAATTTTGCAATTTCAGGGTCAGGGCCCGAATCTGCATCGGCATCGCTTTCATCGCCTACTGCATCTTCATCTTCGTCATCATCTAAATCAACATCTTTACTAGCACTACTTAACTCGGCACTTTCTAATGCTTTTTCTGCCTCATCGTCCAATAATTCTGGAATATCATCTTCCGTTTCAGGGTCTAAATAACCAGAGAAAATATCAGCTAAACGGCGTTCCCCATTTAAAAAGGTTTGATATTCTGCGAGTACCACATCAACCGCAGTAGGCCAATAGGCAATCGAATTTAAAACATCACGAGTTCCTTCTTCAATACGTTTGGCAATGCTAATTTCACCTTCACGGGTCAATAATTCAACCGTACCCATTTCACGCATATACATACGCACAGGGTCAGTGGTTCGCCCCGGTTCATTTTCGACCGATGCTAAAACAGCGGCAGCCTCTTCTGCAGCAACATCATCGCCTGCATCTGGTGTTTCATCAAACATTGTATCATCAGATTCTGGAGCACGTTCATGAACCGGAATGCCGACATCTTGCAACATTTGAATAATGTCTTCAATTTGGTCACTTTCTGTAATAGAATCAGGGAGATGGTCGTTAATCTCGGCATAGGTTAAATATCCTTGCTCTCGTCCCCGACTAATCAAGTCCGCAACTTGAGACGTTTGAGATTCTAATTCGCTCATGATAGATGACACTCTTATTTGATAAATAATGACACATTCTAAAGAAAATGGTTAAACTTGATTAGGGCATCCTGACACTTCATAACACTCATTATGATTTGGCAATAATTTTAAAAATGAAATAAAGTTTTTGCATTAAAAATGGCTAAATCTTGATTTTCATCGTCAAATTGTTTGTTGATATTTCAATATCAACTGCACAATTTTCCTTGAAAATCTGCGATTTTTCTCATTTTTAATTGCAAATACGAAATGTCAGGATGCCCAAAATCATCTCTTCATTTCCTTTAGTCTAATTTTTAATTATAGCATAGCCTATAACGATGATTCTATGTTTTCCACAACAGCACCGCCAAAAAATATCTTAAATTATCATTTTTTATACAAAAGATTTAAAGAACACTTGACTTTTTATATAAATAAAGATAAATAACGCAACATATCTAACCGAGAAAAAATAGAGTCGATTATGAGTACACCAGATTTTGAACTTGATGACAATTATGGCGATGACGATAGTATCAATTTTGATGAAAATGTCGCCAAACTCTCAGCAAGAGAATCTCTTGAAAAACGTCGCCTAATTGATGACCTTTTGGCTCAACGTCGCCTAGAACGAGAGTTAAAAGATTATGACTATGATTTTGACGATTTAGATGATTTTGATGATGACCTTGATGACAAAAAGTAATAAAACGATTTGTCAATGTCAATCATTCACTTTACAATACCTTTTTATTTAAGACGAGAAAGTCATGAGTCAGCTTAACCTTGATTTATTAGCCGATTATTTAGACGGCGAACAAAACGAATACGGACTAGATTTCGCCGCAACACACGGTTTTTTATGTGCGATTGCTGTGGGCCCTCGCTTTGATGCTTGGCTTAGCGAATTATTTGATAAACAACAAAACAAAGTCCCTGCTCAAATTATTGAACAAATCAAATTATGGTTAGCTGATTTGCAATACACTTTAAGCAATGAAGAATTAATCGAATTTCCATTTGAAATTGAAGAAGCAGATGTCGATTCAAGCTTAGGGGATTGGTCGGTCGGCTTTGTTGATGCTTTATTTTTAAATGAAGACGCATGGTTTACCGAAGACGCAGAAGAAGCCTTAATCGAATTAACCTTGCCAATGATGGTCTTTAGTGGAATTGACGAAGAAGACCCACAAATGGAATCTTTCCGTCGTAATGGTCAATTAATGGACGAATTAGCAGAAGAAATTCCAGATAATTTAAGTGAAATTTACTTACTGTACCACGCACCAAACGACTAAGTGCTAACACAAGTAGCAAAACGCATGAATCTTCATGCGTTTTTTTATCTCCTTAACATCATGAGCTAAAATGGTACATCACTAACAATGTCTAAAGGTTGTTGCGTTATTGGGTGAATCAAACTTAAACGAAATGAATGTAAAGCCAAACGTCCTAAAGGACTTTGTTGTGGCATAGGGTGATACAATTTATCGCCTGTAATGGGGTGTCCTAAATGAGCCATATGCACTCTTAACTGGTGCGAACGCCCTGTAATTGGCGTTAGATGAACACGAGTAATTGCTTGTTCAGCATCATAATTTTGAACATGATATAAGGTTTGAGCCGATTTGCCGACTTCATAATCCACTTTTTGACGTGGACGGTTTTCCCAATCTGCAATTAAAGGCACATCAACACAGCCACTCCCCTGTAATTCCCCTTGTACCAACGCCATATAGCCTTTTTCCACTTGTCGAGCCTGAAAAATTTTACTGACCATCACTTCTACATCACGATGTTTGGCAAACAGTAAAATCCCTGACGTTGCCATATCTAAACGATGAATCACCTTTGCCATTGGATAACGCTGTAAAATGCGTAAATATGCACTATCTTGATGTTCAGGCAAACGCCCCATCACCGACAATAATCCAGCTGGTTTATCAACAGCAATTAAATCATCATCTTCAAATAAAATCGTTAATGGCTCTTGGGGCGGTTGGTAGATAAATGGGGATAACATATTGGCTCAATTTTAGAAAAGACGGGCTATTATAAACGCACTCTCGTTTTCTTGAAAATCTTTTGTTATGATAGCCAAAAAATTGAGAGAATATCATCATGTTAATGCTAATTTCCCCTGCCAAGAGTTTAGACTATCAACGTCCTTTACCCACAACTGCACACACATTGCCCCGTTTATTAGAGCATTCTAGTCAATTAATTGATGTTTGTCGCACCTTGTCGGTTGCAGAGATTGAAAAATTAATGAGCGTAAGCGAAAAAATTGCCACATTAAATGTCCAACGTTTTCAAGATTGGCACGCTGATTTACAACTAGATGAGCAAACACGTCAGGCGATTTTTGCATTTGATGGTGATGTTTATACAGGCTTAAATGCCTATCAATTTAATGACTCACAACTTGAGTTTGCTCAACAACATTTGCGTATTTTATCTGGATTATATGGCGTATTGCGTCCATTGGATTTAATGCTTGCCTATCGTTTAGAAATGGGAACGAAATTAAAAACCGCTTTTGGACAAAATTTATATGATTTTTGGCAAGATAAAATTACAGATGTGATTCAACAGGATTTAAATGCGTTAAATACTGACCTTGTGATTAATTTAGCATCAGATGAATATTATAAAGCAGTTAAACCAAAAAAATTAACAGCGACCATCTTAAAAATCACCTTTTTAGACCAAAAACATGGGCAATATAAAATCATTAGTTTCTATGCCAAAAAGGCTCGTGGATTGATGGCACGTTTTATCATTGAACAGCAAATCAGTAACATTGAGCAACTCAAAGCCTTTGATTTAGATGGTTATTATTTTGATACAATCAATTCAACTGCACAAGAATTGGTCTTTAAACGTGATGAAATCATGGATTAGGGCGAATCAATCGCCCTGATTTTTGCGTATTTAGCTAAAAAATTGTGGCGGTTCATCGACCACATTGGCTTGCCATTCGCCTAATTGTTGTTCAAGTAAGTTAAATAACACCATTTGCACCATTTGTTGTGCTAAAACGTGTGTTTTATCACCTAACGCATCTTTAATGTCTGCATTAAGTTGTATTTTCACTAATTCTTTTTGTTCACCCTTTCCATTGCGTAAAATCATTTCTCCTGTGTCAGATTCGATTAATTCTAACATCACTTCTTCACTACCAAATAATGCTTTTAATTTCTCTACAGACATCGGATTACCCCAATTTAACCTTGTATCAATCTATTGTACAACAAAAAAACTGTATTCGTATAGAATACAGTTCTTTATTTGTGATTTTATGTCTTAATCGTGGTATTTACGGCGATATTCGCTCTTGCCACGACCTGAACGCTCTTCATGAAAACGACGTGGCAAACCATCATCATTTGATTTACGACGTGGGCGGTCATCAAACTTACGAGATGGACGGTCTTCACTAAACTCACGACGTGGACGGTCATCAAACTTGCGAGATGAACGGTCTTCGCCAAATTCACGACGTGGATGGTCATCAAATTTACGAGATGGACGGTCTTCGCTAAACTCACGACGTGGACGGTCATCAAATTTACGAGATGGACGGTCTTCGCTAAATTCACGACGTGGACGGTCATCAAATTTGCGTGATGGGCGGTCTTCACTAAACTCACGACGTGGACGGTCATCAAATTTACGAGATGGACGGTCTTC
>JBHACK010000080.1:0-13664 GCA_041854545.1 Acinetobacter sp.
TGTTAGCAGAAGTTGGTTATCATGATGTTGTTAAAACACCTGCTGCTAGCGTGGTGATGGCAAATATTGGAATTAATGCGATTGGACTGTTATTTGTAGAAAACTGGTAATCACAACAACAAGATAAATATCATCAAACATTGATTATTATCAAAACATAAAAAAGCACAATTTCAAATCTGAAATTGTGCTTTTTTTTAGCAAATCGCTTATTTTGTTGCATCGACCACAGGGATTTTACCAATTTTGGCTTGCCAAATTTGTGGAGCAATCGCATGAACTGATGTTCCATTGACATCAACGGCAACAGAAACAGGCATATCTTCAACCACAAATTTATAAATCGCCTCCATACCTAAGTCAGCAAAGGCAACCACTTCCGCTTCACGAATCGCTTTCGATACTAAGTATGCTGCACCACCTACTGCCATTAAGTAAGTCGCTTGATGGTCTTTAATCGCTTCAACCGCAGCTGAACCACGTTCTGCTTTACCAATCATACCGAACAAACCTGTATGCTCAAGTACTTTACGGGTAAATTTATCCATACGGGTTGCAGTTGTCGGGCCAGCCGGGCCTACGACTTCATCACGCACAGGGTCAACTGGCCCCACGTAGTAAATGAATTTACCTTTTAAATCAACTGGTAATTCTTCACCTTTGTCAATCATATCGACCATACGCTTATGTGCCGCATCACGACCTGTATAAATGGTACCATTTAATAATAAGGTGTCCCCCGGTTTCCAAGAGTTCATTTCTTCTTGAGTAATGGTATCTAAATTGACACGTTTTGCACTTGATGCAGACCATGTTACTTCTGGATAATCTTCAAGTTTTGGTGCTTGAATATGAGCTACGCCTGAACCATCTAATTGGAAGTGTGCATGACGTGTTGCCGCACAGTTTGGAATCATTCCTACTGGTTTTCCTGCTGCGTGGCATGGATAATCTTTAATTTTAATATCTAGAACAGTAGTTAATCCGCCTAAACCTTGAGCACCAATACCTAAAGCATTCACTTTCTCAAAGATTTCGATTCGTAATTCCTCAATCTTGTTTTGCGGGCCACGGCGTAATAATTCGTCCATGTTAATTTCTTCCATCAATGCTTCTTTTGCAAGCATCATGGCTTTTTCAGCTGTACCGCCAATCCCAATACCTAACATTCCCGGTGGACACCAGCCTGCCCCCATGGTTGGAACCGTTTTTAATACCCAATCGACAATCGAATCAGATGGGTTTAACATAGCAAGTTTTGATTTGTTTTCAGAACCGCCCCCTTTAGCCGCTACGGTAATATCTACTTTATTGCCCGGTACGAGTTTGTAGTGAATCACCGCTGGGGTATTATCTTTGGTATTTTTACGGCTAAATGCTGGGTCAGCTAAGACAGATGCACGCAATACGTTGCTATTTTCTAAATAGCCTTGGCGTACGCCTTCATTAATTGCATCGTCCAAGCTCATGGTTAAGTCAAATTTAACATCTAAACCAACTTCTAAGAACACGTTTACAATCCCTGTATCTTGACAGATTGGGCGGTGTCCTTCAGCACACATACGAGAGTTAATTAAGATTTGAGCAATCGCATCTTTAGCAGCTTGGTTTTCTTCACGGTCATAAGCACGGCTCATCGCTTGGATAAAGTCTTGCGGATGATAGTAAGAAATGAATTGTAATGCATCTTTAATCGATGCAATTAAATCGTCTTGTTTGATAATCGTCGTCATAACAACATCTCTTGTTGGCGAATATGCAAGAATTTTGCATTGGCTTACGGAAATAAAAATATTATAAAAGATTTTTTGGATTTTGTGTAAATTTCAGGAATATTGTTTGGCTAAAGTCGTACAGAACAATAACGACCATCAAGTTATCCGTTGCTATTTGTATGTAAAAATGGGATTGTAGTTTTATCTTGCATATCTGAAACACCAAGTTTGGTGATGATAGCAATTTTTATCTTAAGTCCATAGATAAAATTAACAAATGACTAAAGATGATACTTCTTGCCAATGCAAAATCATTAGTTCATATTTATACTACACCAAATTTACTTTTATAGATAAAAGTAAATTTAAAAAATCTACATGTATAAGGAGTTTAATTATGAAAAAGACGTGATTAACGATTGCTTGCTCAGTAAGCTTAATCTTACCGAATTTTGCTTTTGCTCAAGAGCAAGTAAACCACAATGTAAGCGTTGAAATTACTCAACCACAAGTAGAGCTTTCTGCAGTATTTGCCAATAATAATACTACAGAACTACAAGTTGCTACACTTTCAGAAACTGAAATGAAAGAAACGGAAGGGGCTTGGATTAATTTCGTTTATGGTGGATTAGGAGGGTTAAGTGGTTATATGACTGAACGAGTTATGAATAACCAACCAATGACTTGGCAAGGAGCATTATATTCTACAGCTACTGGAGTAGTTACTGGTGGTGGAGCAGCTGTGTTAGGTAAAGCTGCTGGAGGAGGTATTGGTGCTACTATATGGAAAATAAATGGTGAAGCATTAAATTTTGGTTTAGGTCATGTAGTTGATTATTATAAGTGGTAATGTTTGATTTTATTATAAACCAAATCATTCATTTGGGTATATTTTTCTCAGAATATTTTAAGAAACGAAATACGAGCGATTTTAAGGCTTTTATTATAATTTTCTTAACATTTTTCCCTTTAGCATTATTTGCTTGTTATTGGATTGAACCTAATAAAATATTTGCTAGAGCTTTATATTATGCTACCTTATTAGCCTTAGTAAACTCACTTGGTGCATTACTTTTGGTGAAATATGTAAGAAGAAAGGAACAAAATAAAGATGAATAAATTTATTTTATTCTCTTCTTTCTTGTTTATAACTATGGAAAATAAATGGTGAGACATTAAATTTTGGTTTAGGTCATGTAGTCGATTATAATAACTGGTAATGTTTGAATTTATCACAGAATTAATTATCCATTTAGGTGTGTTTTTTTCAAAATACTTTGAGAAAAAACAGACAGGTAATATTAAAGTTTTTATCTTGATTTTTTTAACCTTTTTTCCTTTAATGGTATTTGCGAACTATTGGGTTTCCACAGATAAAGTATGGAGTAAAATACTTTATTGGGGGATATTAGGAACATTATTACAAACCGTTTTAGCATGGTTTCTCGTTATGTATGTACGCAAAAAAGCTAAAAAAGATAAATGAATTCTGTATTTTTCTGAATAGATATCCTACGATACTATTCAGAAAATCTTTTCACATACTTTTTAATAGTGATATTGGGTAACATATTACCAAATATCACTATTAAATACAATACTCAACTCTCTCATATAAACTGAAAAGACATAGGTATTTTTAGCTTAAATTTTAGTTTATATATCTCTTTAACATTATAGCTAATTGATAGATTTAAAAAGAAATTTTGAATTTTATGATGAAATATATATTATGTTTACTGGCTATATTATTTTCCAGTAATCTTTACGCTGACCTACCACTCACTATAGAAAACCTGATTTCCGACAAAGGAAAGGTTACTCTCGAAAGTAGTCTAATTTATGGCAATAGTAAAGCTAAAGATATTCAAGTTTTAGGCTCTATCCCCGTACAAGTTGGTACAAATGCCTATATTAGCTTACCTACTCAATTTGGAAATAGTGAACTACAATCAGACTATTTAGTAGCGAGTGTAGGAGCTAAATATGGTATAAGTAAAAAGGCGGATATTGGTATTCGTGTTAATGGTATTTATCACTCTCAACGTAATTTAAATCTTGAAGCCGAGCAAAGCCGTAAAAATACGGATTTAAGTGATATTTCACTTACTGGAAGTTATCAAATTTTAAATGATGATAAATATCCTGCCATAGTTGCTTTCTCTGAATTAGGTTTAATCGAAAAACGTCAAAATAAAAACACTCATTTTTCTAATTTATCACTAGGCTTAACAACGTATCGCTCATATGACCCAGTCGTATTATCTTTAACTGCAGGATATAAACACTACTTAAATAAAACTGTAAACCAGTATAAAATTCAGCCTAGTAATATTTTATTTATTAACCCGCAAGTCGCTTTTATTGCAAATGATAGAGTCTCTTTATTAGCAGGAGTAAATTTTAGATATATTGGCACTCAGAAAATTGATGATACCGTGAGTTCAAAGCAACGCAACGACACTGATTTTAATTTTGGTGTAGGCTATGGTTTAAATAATCATGCTAATCTTACATTTATGACAACTTTAAAACAAGGTTTTGATAATTCTAGTGAATTTCGTTTAAGCTACAGCAAGAAGTTTAAATAATGTATTTTAAATATATTTTTTTGAGTATTTCTATTTGTTTAAGTCAATTTTGTTTTGCTCAAATGATTGATTTCAACCGTCATCAACAAGATTTAAATATTAAATCTTGGAAAAATTTAAGAGATGATAGCATTGTTAAGCAAGATTTAGATTATTCTTGTGGTGCATCATCGATTGCAACTTTATTAAATAATTTCTTTTATCAAAATACAAGTGAGGAACAAATATTAAAAATTATGGATAAAGGAGATTTAAAAGCCTCCTTTTTAGATATGCAAAATGCATTAACTACTTTAGGTTTTCAATCACAGGGCTTAGCAGTATCCTATGACACTTTAAAAACATTAAAAATACCTGTTATTGTTTATATTAAGCATCGAAAAACAGACCATTTTAGCGTTATTCGTGGTATCAACGATAACTTTATTTGGCTAGCAGACCCATCATTAGGGAATCGAGTTTTGAGTAAACAACAATTTATTAAAATGTGGCATACACGCAATGATAACATCTTATCAGGAAAAATTTTAGCCATAATTCCACAACCACATCAGAAAATAAATCCTGATTATTTTACTAATCATGTACAACAACCTAATAAAGTAGGTTTAAAACATTTACAATATCGCTTCTAAACAGCATTTTACTCATCAAAGCATACATCATAACGAAATATCAACAGATGATTCTATTTTTTTGATTATAATGATAAGATTTTTATAATATTATGATGGTAAATAATATGGCAAAGCACGAATATTATTATGGCGTTCATTCTGTTGAAACTTTACTTGAATTAGAACCTGAACGGGTTTTGACCCTATTTACTTTAAAAGGTCGTGATGATGCACGATTACAACGTATTTTACAGCTTGCTGAACCTTTTGGCATTAGTGTGCAACAAACCAGCCGAGACCGTTTAGAAAAAATGGCGGGCTTGCCATATCATCAAGGGGTTGTGGCGATGGTGCGTGCTGTGCCGTCATTAAATGAAAAAGATTTAACACAACTTTTAACTGGTCAAGAAAATGTGTTATTGCTTGCCCTTGACCAAGTCACTGACCCACATAATTTAGGAGCGTGTATTCGTACCGCAGCGGCAATGGGTGTGCAAGCCGTTATTGTTCCACGAGACCGCTCTGCTAGCTTAACGCCAACGGCTCGTAAAGTTGCTGCAGGCGGTGCGGAAAAAGTTAAATTTATTCAAGTAACAAACTTGGCAAGGACGCTTGGTGAATTAAAAGAGCAATTTCAATATAAAATTGTTGGCACGTTGCTTGATGAACACGCCGTATCGATTGAAAAAGCAGATTTAACAGGCAATGTAGTCGTTGTGATGGGGGCAGAAGATACAGGTTTACGCCCTGTTACGCAAGCACAATGTACCACAAAAGTGTATATTCCGATGTCAGGTGCATTGCAAAGTTTAAATGTGAGCGTGGCAACAGGCATGGCTTTGTATGAAGCCTTCCGCCAACGTCATTTAGTTACTTAATTGTGGCTTAGTTGTGGCATTAAAAGACCTTTCTCCAACCGCTCAAGGCTATCTTTTTACTCTAATTACCATGGTGATTTGGGGAAGTTTTAGCCTGCTCGCTCGGCTTAATGCGTATTGGCATATTCAAATTTGGGATATTTTAGCGTTACGTTTTGCACTTGCGAGTGCGGTTTTGATACCTATTTTAATCTACACAAAACAATATAAGTTTTTGTGGGATTATCGTGCCATCATCTTAGCTATTGTGGGTGGTGTGGGCTATTGTATGTTTGTTTATAGTGGCTTTTTTTATGCTCCTGTGGTGCATGGTGTGGTCTTGTTAAATGGTACATTTCCTGTTTTTGCCTCATTGATTGCGTATTTTCTTTTAAAACAACCGATTGATAAACATACAAAAATCAGCATTAGCATTATTTTATTGACCGTTGTGGTGATGAGTGTGATGATGACACGACAGCAACATCATTTCGGTTGGGGCGATTTGTTTTTTATAGCTAGTGCAATTTGTTGGGCAGGTTTTTCGGTGTTGTTACGTCAATGGACATTTTCTGCATGGCAAACCATGGTCAGCGTTGCGATTTGGTCAACTATCATTTATTTGCCTTGTTATTTTTTATTTGCAACGCCACAATTTGAACAAGCTCAATTTCATCATTTAGCGATTCAAGGAATTTTTCATGGGATTTTTGTGGTCGTGATTGCAACGCTGACCTATGCCAAAGCAGTTGAAAAAATTGGTATGTTTAAAGCGGGCAGTATCGCCACGCTTGCTCCGTTTATTTCAGCATTATTAGCCGTGCCGTTGCTGAATGAGCCGTTAAATATGGTGATGATTTGTGGCTTAATTGGCATGGGCATTGGAGCATTACAGCCGTGGCGATGGTTGCCTGCAAGTCGAGCCTAACATAAGAACCTGTTCACAATTAATTATGCTTTCATATTTTTGTAGAATATTTCATTTAAAATCATTGCTTTTTTGTCAAAAATGGCTAAATCTAGCTTTTCTGCGTCAAAAACTTGCTTGATAGAACCACTATCAACCTACATTTTTTCCTTGAAAAGCTGGCGATTTAGCTCATTTTTGCCTAAAAAAATTAATTATGAGCAGGTTCTAAGCCTTTATTGAGCAAATCTTGATAGCCTCCTTCATTTACCACATTTGTATAGCCCATTTGTAGTAAAATTTGGCGTGCCTCTTCTGAACGGCGACCACTTCGGCAATAGACATGAATTGGCGTGCTTTTATCTGGAGCAAGCTGTGGCATTTTTTGATGTAACTCGGCAGATGTTACATTTAATGCGGATTGTAAATGCCCTTGAGCAAATTCTTCTGCAGTACGAACATCAAGCCAAATGCCTTGTGTTTGTTTTGCGACCACAGGGGTTGGCGTTGTGGTTTGGGTCGTTTGTGTTGCGGTCGTGGTTTCGCTCTGATTTTGACACGCCACAAATATCAAGCTAGAGAATAGAATCAAGATTCGTTTCATCATACATACTCTACATCAAAATTTTGCTGATTATTGTAGCACAGTTCTCATTTTTGCCTGTCTATTTTGTTTGATACTGAAAAATGGCTTGTATCTGTTATCATCACCTTTTATCATATCACTTTTAAAAATGTATGAAGATATGAATGCCATGACTCAAGCTACCGAAAACCGTTCTGTTGCCGAATTTACCGAGCGAGCGTATTTAAACTATGCCATGTATGTGATTATGGACAGGGCATTACCGCATATTAGTGATGGGTTAAAACCTGTACAACGCCGTATTGTCTATGCCATGAGCGAATTAGGCTTAAAAAACGCCAGTAAACCAAAAAAATCAGCAAGAACCGTTGGTGATGTCTTGGGTAAATATCATCCACATGGCGATAGTGCGTGTTATGAAGCGATGGTGTTGATGGCTCAACCCTTTAGCTATCGTTATCCTTTAATTGAAGGTCAAGGCAACTGGGGTTCGCCAGATGACCCAAAATCTTTTGCGGCGATGCGTTATACGGAAGCCAAACTTGCTCAATATAGTGAATTATTACTCGCAGAACTTGGGCAAGGTACGACCGATTGGCAAGATAATTTTGATGGCTCGCTGAAAGAGCCTGTACATTTACCTGCACGCATTCCAAATATTTTATTAAATGGAACGACAGGCATTGCGGTCGGTATGGCAACCGATATTCCGCCCCACAATTTGCGAGAAGTGATTAAAGGGACGATTGCTTTAATTCGTAATCCAAAATTAAGCGATGAAGATGTACATGGCTTTATCCCTGCTCCAGATTTACCAACACAAGCGGAAATCATCACCCCTAAAGAAGAATTATTAAAAATTCAACGGACTGGACGTGGTTCGTACCGTATGCGTGCCGTCTATCGTGTTGAAAAAAATAAAAATGACCATGAAATCATCATTGAACATTTGCCCTATCAAATTTCAGGTTCAAAAGTCATTAGCCAAATTGCGGAACAAATGACGGCTAAAAAATTGCCTTTTGTTTCAGATGTGCGTGATGAATCTGACCATCAACACCCAACTCGCATTGTGATTGTGTTACGTTCTACACGAGTCGATGCCGATGCGGTGATGGGGCATTTATTTGCCACCACCGATTTAGAAAATAGTTATCGTGTCAATCTAAATATGATTGGGGCAGATGGTCGTCCACAAGTTAAATCAATTCGTCAAATTTTATTAGAATGGATTGAGATTCGTAAACAGACCATTACACGGCGTTTAAACTATCATTTAGATAAAATCGAAAAACGGTTACACATTTTAGCAGGCTTATTAATTGCCTATTTAAATCTTGATGAAGTGATTCAAATTATTCGTGAACAAGACCAACCCAAATCCGTCTTGATGACACGTTTTAATCTTGATGATATTCAAGCCGAAGCCATTTTAGAATTACGTTTACGCCAACTGGCAAAATTGGAAGAGCTACAAATCCGCCAAGAGCAAGACGAATTAAACCAAAAAGCAAGCGTGATTCGTGAACAGTTAGCCAATCCTGAATCACTCAAAAAACTGATGATTGATGAATTAAAAGAAGATGCCAAAAAATTTGGTGATGACCGCCGTTCGCCACTGGTTGAACGTACCGAAGCGATTGCCATCAAAGAACAAGACATCATGCCTGCTGAATCGATTACCGTGATTCTCTCAAAATCAGGTTGGATTCGTTCTGCCAAAGGACATGATGTCGATGCACAACAGCTCAATTATCGTACAGGCGATGAATATTTAAGCCATGCTCAAGGCAAATCGAATCAACGTGTTTATTTATTAGATGAAACAGGACGTAGTTATGCCCTGCCTGCAAATGGCTTGCCATCTGCTCGTGGACAAGGTGAACCCCTAACATCAAAACTAAATCCGCCATCAGGTAAACAATTTATTCAAGTGTTAATGGGCGATGATGAACAAGCCATGATTGCTTTAAGCTCACAAGGTTATGGCTTTAAATCGCAGTTAAAACAACTCGATACCAATGCCAAAGCAGGCAAAAGCCTATTGACCGTTGCAGAAAATGCGGTTGCCTTACCGATTATTTCCTATACAGAAAAAGCAACCCATCTTGCTTTGCTTAACTCAACAGGCAACGTACTGTTAATTGCATTAGATGACTTGCCACAACTCAATAAAGGCAAAGGCAATAAATTAATGCAACTTAATGATACACAACACATTATTTCAGCGATTGCCTTAAATTTAGATGAAACCTTATTGGTGCATACAGCTACACGCAGTATCAAATTTAAAGGACAAGATTTAACCAATCTTGTCGCTAAACGTGGTACCAAAGGCACACTTCTACCTAAAGGCTATCAAAATGCAAGCAAATTAACAAAAACTGACTAAATTCTTCATGATTTATTCAAAATGATGATTTTATTTTGATGGTTTTTTGTTAAAATACAAACAGGATATATTGATAATTCATGATGTAAAAAACTTAAATATTCATAAGAAATTATGTTTAATTGTTCAAATGAATTATCAATCTACCAATTTGGGATAGGTCAATTTATATTTATCCCCTACTCTCCCTAAAATCAGAGATTGATAAAGGTTATTCCATGCACAGATGTTGGTTAAATACATATAATAAATTTGGTTTAGATTCTGATATTGAACTTCCTAATGATGATGTTTCTTTAATCACGCTCTTTGACTATAACTTAAAGAAACATCATGGCCATGATGCATTTGTATCGATGGATAAAACCATGACTTACGCAGAACTAGATGAATATAGTCGCCGTTTTGCTGCCTATTTACAAAGTTTAGGTTTTGCACTTGGTACACGCGTTGCGGTTATGATGCCAAATGTATTGCAATATCCTATTGCGATGTTAGGGATTATTCGTGCTGGATATATCTTAGTCAATATTAACCCGCTCTATACAACCTATGAATTAGAACATCAGCTCAATGACTCAGGGGCTGAAGTTTTAATTGCCGTTGACCGTTTTGCTCATGTCTATCAACCCATTCATGGTAAAACGCGTGTCAAACACGTCATCATTACAGGCGTCGGTGATTTACTCGGCTTATTTAAAGGAACGCTAGTTAATTTCGTTTTACGTTCAATTCGTAAAGAAGTTCCTGCATGGGATTTTCCTTATACCAACTTTAAAAATGCCCTGCATAAATTTTCAGTTTATGACTATCGTGAACCAGATTTAATTTCAGCGGATACAGCTTTACTGCAATATACAGGCGGAACAACAGGCATTGCAAAAGGGGCTGAATTAACGCATCGTAACTTAATCGCCAATATGTTACAGGTGAATGCCTTATTTGAAAGCCGTTTTGGTCGTGGCAATATTTTCCATGACCAATACTTTTTCTGTGCCTTGCCGTTATACCATATTTTCGCCTTTACTTGTATGATGCACGGAATGTATGTCGGAGCAACCAACGTATTAATTCCAAACCCACGAGATTTAGCAGCATTAACCAAAGAATATCGTAAATATCCGCCTATCGTCTTCCCTGCGGTCAATACCTTATATAATGCACTTGCAAACTATGAAGACTTTATTCAGTCGAATCATAGTAAATTAGAAATTAGTATTGGTGGTGGTGCATCTATTCTTCTTCCAACCGCCCAATTATGGCAAGAAGTTACAGGCTGTATGATTTTAGAAGGCTATGGTATGTCTGAAACTTCACCTGTGGTTACCTTTAACCCGCCAAATAACCCGAATTTTACAGGGACGATTGGTGTACCAATTCCTTCAACTGAAGTGATTATTTTAAATGATGAAGGTCGCCCTGTAATGCCTGATACCCCTGGGGAAGTCTGTGTGCGTGGGCCACAAGTCATGAAAGGCTATTGGAATCGCCCTGATGAAACCGCTAAAGTATTACGTTCTGATGGTTTCTTAAGAACTGGGGATATTGGTATGATGAATGCAGAAGGCTTTATCAAACTGATTGACCGTAAAAAAGATATGATTTTGGTATCAGGCTTTAACGTTTATCCAAATGAAGTGGAACAAGCCATTAGCCGACATCCAAAAGTACTTGAAGTTGCGGTCATTGGCGTACCTGATGCCAAATCTGGAGAAGTACCTAAAGCCTTTATTGTGAAAAAAGACCCTTCTTTAACTGAACAAGAAGTGATTGAATTTACTCACTTATATCTAACTGGCTATAAACGCCCACGTTACATTGAATTTAGAACCGAATTACCAAAATCAACCGTTGGTAAAATTTTACGAAAAAATTTACGCTAACATTCAACTCATCACAATCACCTTAATCATAAACATTAAGGTGATTTTTTAATCCATTATCACCTTAAAATGTGATTACAATCAAAAAATCACAATTTAGCTCTAGCCTATTTGCCATAAATACGTTATATATACCATTCAACCCATGAATTTTATTATTGATTACGCTTTCATGGTAAAATAACCTTTTAAATGTATGTGGAGTATCTTTAAATGGATAAAATTTGGCTAAAGAGTTTAGATGAATTTGGCATTGCAAGAGAAATAACCTTACCTGCAGAAAACACATCCCTACTTGATATTTTTGAAAGTAACGTAAAACAATATGCAAATCGAAATGCCTTTATTTTTATGGATAAAGGGATGACCTTTGCTGAACTTGACACCTATAGTCGTAGCTTTGCCACATATTTACAAAGTTTAAATTTACCACAAGGTTCTCGTGTTGCAGTGATGATGCCGAATTTATTGCAATATCCTATTGCAATTTTAGGGGTTCTTCGTGCCGGCTTTGTCTTAGTTAATGTCAATCCACTTTATACCACACGAGAATTAGAGCATCAACTCAATGATTCAGGTTCAGAAGTTTTAATTACGGTTGACCGTTTTGCCAATGTATTCCAACCGATTGAAGGAAAAACGCCTGTTAAACATACGATTATTACAGGCATTGGCGATAGACTGGGCTTTTTAAAAGGACATGTCGTCAATTTTGTTTTACGTCATGTTCGCAAAGAAGTGCCTGAATGGTCATTAGAAAACTATATTAATTTTAATGATGTTTTAAGTCGCCATTCACCTGCTCAATATAAACGCCCAACACTACATTTAAGTGATACCGCTGTTTTACAATACACAGGGGGAACAACAGGTGTTTCTAAAGGGGCTGAATTGACTCACCGTAACTTAATTGCCAATATGTTACAAGTAGATAAAGTCTTTGAAAGCCGTTTTGGTAAAGGAGCAACCTTAGAAGGCGAAAATTTTGCCTGTGCCTTGCCGTTATACCATATTTTTGCCTTTACCGTTTGTGCATTGTACGGTATGTATAAAGGGGCAACCAATATTTTAATTCCAAACCCACGCGATTTACCTGCGGTCATCAAAGAATTCCGTAAATATCGCCCTTCACTGTTCCCTGCGGTCAATACCTTGTTTAATGCTCTGGTTCATAATGAAGAATTTAAACAACTTGACCATAGCAATTTAAAAATCTGTATTGGTGGTGGAATGTCTGTTCTTCCTGCAACTGCAGAAGCATGGAAAAAAGCAACAGGTGTTACCATCACAGAAGGTTATGGACTATCAGAAACATCACCTTTGGCAAGCGTGAATGCACCAACCAATACCACTTTTACCGCAACGATTGGTTTACCTGCTCCAAGCACAGATATTGCAATTTTAGATGATGATGGCAATATCATTCTTGCAGGTACATTAGATAAAGAAGGCAATCCGATTAGTGGAGAAATTTGTATTCGTGGCCCCCAAGTGATGAAAGGTTACTGGAATCGCCCTGATGAAACCGCAAAAGTGATGACAGATGATGGTTTCTTCCGTTCAGGTGATATTGGTTTTATGGACAGTAAAGGCTTTGTCAAAATCGTAGACCGTAAAAAAGATATGATTTTAGTTTCTGGCTTTAACGTCTATCCAAATGAAATTGAAGAAGTCATCTCTCAACATCCAAAAGTGTTAGAAGCAGCTGCCATTGGCGTTCCTGATGAAAAATCAGGTGAAGTTCCTAAACTGTTTGTGGTGAAAAAAGACCCATCTTTAACAACAGAAGAAATTTTAGCCTTTGCCAAAGAAAATTTAACAGGCTATAAACGCCCACGCTATGTTGAGTTTTTGGCTGAATTACCTAAATCAAATGTAGGAAAAATTTTACGCAAAGATTTGCGGAAATAGCTTACACCAACTAGAAATAAAATCCCTATCTCTTTTAAAAGATAGGGATTTTTAGTACCTAACGTGAGTTCGGTTTAACAAATCATTAAACCACCACATAAAGACTTCGTCATCTTAGGCTTGTTTGGTGTTAAACAGTAAGCGATTAATCCTGAAATTAAATTACTTACAAACCCACTCAAGCTACGATGACGACTATGCTCAA
>JBHACK010000081.1:0-7220 GCA_041854545.1 Acinetobacter sp.
GGGTCAGTTTCTGAAATTTCGATATCAAAAACATCAACGCCTGCAAATTTCTTAAATAATACGCCTTTCCCTTCCATTACTGGCTTTGATGCTAATGCACCGATATTGCCTAAGCCTAATACTGCTGTACCATTACTAATCACTGCCACAAGATTACCACGAGCGGTATATTTTGCTGCAGTTGCAGGGTCACGAGCAATTTCTAAACATGGTTCAGCAACCCCCGGAGAATACGCAAGAGCTAAGTCACGTTGGTTTACTAATTGTTTGCTTGGCGTAACGCTGATTTTACCCGGTTTTGGAAATTCATGGTAATACAACGCCTGTTGTTTTAACGTTTGGTCAGTCATTGATGTCTTCCTAAAAACGACAGAAAATAAAAGAGATGACAATTTTTTAAGACAAAACAAGCAAAAAGGAGAAATCTTCCTTTGAGAGAGTTTTGAAATGCAAATGCTTTATCCCATTAAAAACATGGTGAAGGGAGAGAGCAAAAAAATTATCAATACGCCTTACTATACCACTTTATTGATATTGACAATAGGGTTATTATCAAAAAATCTTAATGAAAATCATTAGGACATTTTGAGATGTTTATTTAAGTGAAAAACTTGGATAAATCATCTGACTTTTAGCTAATTTTTCACCAATAACACACCAAAACACTCTATCATTAGAAGGCATCTTCTAAAGATACACCTAAACCAAAATAAGTCGCTCGATGGTTATAATCAATTAAACTTTCACCATAACCATCAAATATTTGCACATGACCACGCAATTTTCCATGGATTGGAAATGTCCAATTGAGTTGAGCCGCTCCATGAGAATCATCACCGCCTTTGAGTGAATGACGTAACATCAAGGCAAAATTATGTTTTTTATATTGATAATACGCCGTTAAATCACCACGCCCAATATAATCGGTAATATCAGGGTTATTATCATCGGTTGAACTTGCTTCAGATAAACGAATCCATGGACGAATCATTAAGGCAAAATTATCTTTTTCTAACCCCACATTAAACATGATACGGTTCCAACTCCGTGAATATGGGTCAGAACTTCCATTTGATTGATGATTAAAGCCAACACCCATTAAACGAGCATTAAAACCTAAAATTTCATAATTGGTACGAAACATTAACATCGCTTCAGGTTCATAATTGGTTTCACGAAATGGACGTGATTCATCACCATTATAAACTTGCCAGCGTGATGATTGTGTATAACCTAACCATAAATCGCCATTATCGCCAAAAATATTTTCAACCGCTTTGGTTTTTAGGGAAAGCTGAAATTTGGATTCAACAGGCTGTAAATCTCGTGCTTCATTTGCAGTCACTTGGTTTAACGCATTTGGACTATACGGTGTAGGGTTGGTATCACTGGTCATAAACACAGGCAGAGCATAAACCGGTTGATAGGTGCGGATATTCCATGTCCCCAGTTTGCTGTTTGGTGAAAGTTCCCAATGTCGGTCAAGATAGGAAATGTCAGGGTTAAACTCATCACCTTCACGAAATAACTCGGTTTTCTTTAGCGTATCAAAATTGTGGGCTAATCGTTCTTTTAACGTTGCAGATTCTGGTAAAGAAGAAAGAGCTTGTTGTGTAGATAATGCCACAAAGCTACGTTCGGCTTGTTTTTCTTGAATAAGCGTTTGTTTTTCAGTATCGCTTAAACGGAAAATCGCATCGTAACAGGCTAAACGTTCTGCATTTGAAATCAGTGCAGTACAAGCATAACCTGATGCAGGTTGCATACTTGGCGTTTGAATCGTTGTTGTTGAGATGGGCATGATACTGGTTTCCGCAAAACTAAAAGGGCTTAAACAGAAACCTATCATTAAACTTAAAAGGGTTTTAGTGTTTGGAAGATTCATCGTGTAAGTAAAATAAAATGAAAAATACAACACTAACAATGAATCTATTTAAAAACAATGATTATTCTTTTTAAATATGATGTATTTTAGGTCAATGCTAAGATGAAAATTTCACCTTAGCAGAACATCTATATATTAAGCCTGTTTCATTTGTTCAAATTTTTCGATACTCCAATCTTGATTTAATAATGCAAATGCTCCAACTAGAGAATTATACGTTTCACCTACATCAAAAAATGTCTTATCTTCAGGAAGTTTAATTAAAATAGGTAAACGTGTAAAACCATTATCTCCCATATTGACTGCATAATGTCGATGAGTATCTGTAATTCCAATTACATTTTCATATTCAAGGAAAATAACATTTTTTTGATGTGTTTTTGCTTTACGAATAATATCAATAAATGCTACACGTTGTACTTCAAAAATATCATCGTTTAATTTGGAAATTGTATATTCAAAATCTTCTTTCTTTTTAAATATACGTTGCAGAAACCCAGCATTTTCCATCTCTTGTTGCTCACGCTCTTTTGCTCGAATTGTCTTTTGAATGGCTCTGACTTTTTTCATTGCATGGTCAAGAATTTCTTTCACATCTTCAATCATTTGCATTGCATATTTATGACATTGAGCCGTATCTTCTTCATTTAGATGTACAAAAATTTCTGAACGACGTTTTTGAACAATTTTAATCCATGCAATGAGACGATATTTAAACTCTTTTGCTTGATTGTTGAAGAGTAATGCTGGCTGACTTTGGAATATTTCATATGCAAAAATCAAGTTTGAAAATAATAAAATACTATGAATATAAAGATATTCATAATCATCTTGATGAGATGCAATTTTTCTCATTGATTGCATAATCTCTTGTAATAGATAAACAGCAACAGATTGTTCTATTTCAAATAAACGCTCTTGTACCGATTGACTATATTTTGTTTTTGCATCTAAACTTGTTTCTAATAATGGTAATATTTTGACTTGAAACATAAAATCAAGTTTTTCAATAAAGGTAACCATTTGTGGTGAAATGGATTTATTGATACTAATAAAACTTTGTATTTGTCGTTGAATTTTATCAAAGGCTTCCTGAGTTGGCTGTCTAATGACTTGTTTATCAATGACAATCGCATTAAGATAATAAAATTCTTTAAAACGTGAAGGCTCTTCATAAAAGAAACGGCGTAATGAATACGGGTCATCATTATTACTTGGTGGTGTAATTAGGTAATAATAATCGGCTCCTTCAAATACATCAAATAATCTTGATTTTCGTTCTTCAATAATATAATCCATAATCGGTGATTTTTCTTGTTTTAAAACTTGAGAACGAATAGCATTAAAACCAAAATCTGAAATTTGTTTTTTAATATATACATCATTAATATATGACTTAATTTGATGTTCTGTGAGTCCACGGCTATTTTCAGGAACAGCATATTGATTATGTGAAATAATTAACTCAACATCATATAAGAAATGAATTTTTATTAATTTCTTTTCTTGGTTAATAATAGGTTTATCTTCAGTTTCGATTAAATCAATTTGCTCTAAAATACTTTCTAAATATTGTCCTACCGCTAGAATATCACGTTCTTTTGCAATAATATCTAAACTTTGGATTAAATGTTGAGCTAAATTGCGTGTTTGTGGTGCTGTGAGTTGTGGAAATAAACCATGTAAAGACTGACGTGGGATTGTATTAATAAATTGTTTATTTTCAGCATCAAACTTAATGCCTTTTGGTTGTAAAATTTGCTCATAAATAAGTTGATTCACTTCCTTAGGTTGTGATTGAAATATTTTGACTAATGTCGAATGCCAAGATTTATCTAAATGGACATCCATTTGTGATAATTGTAAACGAATACGAAATGGAATATATGGTTGAATTTCAGCATACTGTTGTTGCATAAAATTTATCCTTTTTACAGGTTTTGAACAATTGTATGAAAAATGCAATAAAAAGTAAAGCACCTTACTACGAAAGTAAAGTGCTTTACCTAAAGCGTTAGATTACTATTTAATCAATTTGATAAATATCAAAGCCCATATGTTGCAACGTTTCACGCTGATTAAATGGAGCAACCACCGCTTTACTTGCGACATCTGCACGTAAATAAGTTTGAGCAACTCGGCGTAAATCATCAAGCGTTACTTGCAATAATTGCTGACGCATCGCCTTTCTAAAGGCAGGGGTACGGTCATGTAAATAAGCATAACATGCCCCAATCGCTTCACCTGCTGGCGACCCCGGTTTATCCATACTGGCAATTAAACCTAAAATCGCTTCTTCCAGTTGATGTTCTTGCTGTGGAGCATTCAACAACCAGTCAATCGCCTTATCAAAATCGGCAAAGGTTTCTGCTAAACGTGGGTCTCGGTAGCTATAAAAACGGAATGAACACGCATTACCATCATAGCTTGCACCGCCACCATAAGCTCCGCCTTTTTCACGAATGGCACTATGTAAAAAGCCATTGCGTAAATAGCCTGCTAACACCATCAATGGCACAGCATCAGGGTGAGCCACTTCAACAGCAGGGTAGGCAACCGCACAATAATTGACATTACTTTGCACGAGCCATGCTTGATGATGGTTATCTTTTTGATGTTCAACGATGGAGAGCGTAGGGGATTGATGTGGTACATTTAATTTATACCAAACATCTTGAATCGTTTCTAATAATTGGTCGCTGTGTTGTGGTTCACAAACCAATAAAAATTGTTTTGGTGCAAGCAATAAAGCATGATAAAGTGCTTTTAACTCATCGATTAAATCATTGTATGCTTTGTCATCTTGCTCAATTTTCGCCACTAAATCACGCAACCATAAGAATGCAGGCAAGCCTGTATTATAATGATTTCGTTCTTCTAAGGCACTGTGTGAGCGAGATGCAATTTGCATGGCATATTGATGTCCTGCACCTGCAATACGACCTTGCCAACGGTTTTTACGTTGTTGTAACAGTTCAATAATGCGGTCTTTTTCATCAAAACGGAATTGCTCAAAACAGGTTTTTAGTAAAGAAATTGCCGTTAAACGAGATGTTAAAGATTTTGTTGTGAGTGTTAGCCAAGCACTAATTTTTTGTTTATTTTTCAAATCACTGCGTAAGGAAATCCCCATACCAATTCCGCCAGTTTGAGCGGTTTGCAGTTGTTGTAATTGCAGATAATCATATTCACCTGCACCGACTTCGCCCATTAAAATCGACAATAAACTAAAATAAGGGGATTGTACCACTTCATCAGGAATTTTAATCAGCACTTGTTGATAATATAAACCATTTGTACCCGCATGATATAAGTTTAATGGCGTATCAATACCATTGACTAAAATTTCTCGTAATTGCCCTTGAGCAATCTCTAAATCCGCAGGTACATCTTCCAAACCAACTTTTGGCAACAGATTTAAATCATCAGGCGTATTTTGACGCTCATTTAACGCATCAGTTTCTTGTTGAATGCGTTGTTTATCTTCATCGGTTAAACGTGTAGTAATTTCGGCTAAACGTTGTTGTTCTGCTTGCTGTTCACGTTTTGATTGTTCTACGTCTGGTACAAGCGTTAAACGAACACGATGCGGATTATCAATTAAATACGTTTTAATTAAATTAGAAATCCACATTGGGTCTTTTAATTCTTCTTTCACTTCGGCTAAAGCGTGGTCAATATCCCACAATAACACAGGGTCATAATGATGAATTGCACCGCCTAAACCATGTAAAATAAGATTTAAACCAAACGGCATACCATCGCCACTAATTTCCCGTTGATGTAATTCAATTTGATGTAAAATCGCATCAATTAATTCTGATTCTACAGGTTGAGATGCAACATCATTTAAAATCTTAAATACACCTTGCTCAAATTCATCAGCAGATTCAGGATTTGAACCTTGAACACCACAATAGAAAGTCATTTCAAAATTAGAATCATCAATGCCCATCATCGGTGATGTAGCTTGAGCATAATCACAGGTTTCTAAATAATGACGTAAAGGTGATGCAGAATTTTCTAATAATACCCCTTCAACTAAACGCATACCTAAACGCACTTTTAGGTCGCTGGCTTGTGGTAATAACCATGCCAATAAATGATAGCTTTTATCTTTAGTCTCTTCACTATCACTGGTGTAAGTTTCAGTTACCGCAATCGGTGCTGTCAAACGCTGTTCAGGTGTAGAGTAGAGTGTTTCCCCTTGCTCAAATTTCGCTAAAGCAAGCTGTTCAAATTGCTCATGCAATTCATCAACTGAACGATTGCCAAAGGTCATAAACACCGAGTTACTTGGGTGATAATGGCTTTTATAAAATTCAACTAATTGCTCATAAGTTAAATCAGGAATATGTTTTGGGTCGCCCCCAGAATTATAATGATAAGTCGTGGTTGGATATAAATGATGTGCAAGATGATGATAAAGCTGGTCAGTTGGTGAACTCATCGCCCCTTTCATTTCATTAAAGACCACACCTTTATAGACTGCTTGGTCATTTTCCAACTCAACACGAATCCCTTCTTGAGCAAAATCAAGCGGATTTAAATTGGCTGAAAAAACCGCATCTAAATATACAGCTAATAAATTATCAAAATCTTTCTTATTTTGCGTGGCAAATGGATAGGCTGTCCAATCTGATGAAGTAAACGCATTCATAAACGTATTTAATGAACGGCGAATCATCAAAAAGAATGGGTCTCGTACAGGAAATTTTTCAGAACCACATAATACCGTATGTTCTAAAATATGTGCAGTTCCTTTGGAATCCATCGGTTGAGTACGAAATGCAACCAAAAACACATTTTCATCAGAAGGGTGAGCCAAATGATAATGTATCGCCCCTGTTTTTTTATGGCGATAATGTTGTACGTCAATGCCTAAAGCGGACATTTGATGTTGAGCAATAAACTCAAACGCTGGGTGTGTTGATGTCATAACTACCAAATTTAAAATTAAAAAATTGGCTTATTATAACAATAAAATGTAGTGTTGTATTGAGAACCTGTTCACAATTAATTATGCTTTCATATTTTTGTAGAATAGTTCATTAAAAATCATCTCTATTTAAACTAAAATAGAGATGATAGAGAAAAATCGCTTAGACTAATTTTTCATCACAAACAATAATGCCATTATTATCTGCATAAACATAATGTCCATTTTTAAAGCTCACTTGCCCAAAATGCAGGTCAATGCCAACTTCGCCAATCCCTTGACGGTTACTTTTTTGTGGAATACTGGCTAAGGCGTGTACACCTAAATCTAATTCTGCAATCGCATCAACATCACGCACACAGCCATAAATAATCACACCATTCCAATGATTTTTAA
>JBHACK010000082.1:0-3169 GCA_041854545.1 Acinetobacter sp.
TAATTTTGGGCATTTTGAAAAACCATTTGATATTTTAGTTACTCAAGCGGGCTATTATGGCATACAACAACACATTGCCGAGCAACGTGCAGAATTTTTCCTAGAAAAATTAGGGCTTTGGGATAAACGACAAACACAAGCTAGACTTTTATCAGGCGGAATGAAACGTCGTTTGATGATTGCCCGTGCCATGATGCACCAACCAGAACTACTCATTTTAGATGAACCAACCGCAGGCGTTGATATTGAATTACGCCGTTCAATGTGGGAATTTTTAAAAGAACTGAACCAAAATGGAACAGCAATTATTTTAACAACCCATTATTTAGAAGAAGCAGAACAATTATGCCGTAAAATTGCGATTATTCATCAAGGTGAAATTAAAATTGATTCACCTATGAAAGAATTTTTAAATCAATTAAATGTAGAATCTTTTATTTTTGATTTAGAAGAACGTATTTCAGTTGAAGAATTTCAACAATTACAATTAAATCAAATTCAAGGCTTAGAATTTAGTTTATTAGATAATTCTACTTTACAAGTGGTGATGGATAAACATTATCATTTAAATGATGTCTTTTTAATTTTCCAACATTTTAATTTAAACGTTAAAAGTATGCGAAATAAAGCCAATCGTTTAGAAGAATTATTTGTTAATTTAGTAGAAAATAAATCCGCAACAAACGCATAGGAATAATAATATGACGTCAGCACAATTAACCATTGCATTTTTAACTCTATTACGCAAAGAAATTCGCCGTTTTATGCGAATTTGGCCTCAAACCTTATTACCTCCTGTCATTACCATGAGTTTATATTTTATGATTTTTGGGCAAATGATTGGTTCTCGTATTGGGGAAATGGGCGGTTTTAGTTATATGCAATTTATTGTCCCCGGTTTAATTATGATGGCAGTCATTACAAACAGTTATTCTAATGTCTGTTCTAGCTTTTTTAGTGCTAAATTCCAACGGAGTATTGAAGAATTAATTGTCAGCCCTGTACCCAATCATATTATTCTATTAGGTTATACTATTGGTGGTGTGGCTCGTGGATTATGTGTTGGCATATTAGTAACCATAATGAGTTTGTTTTTTACAGATTTAAATTTACATAATAGCTTTGTGATGATATATAGTGTATTTATCACATCTTTATTATTTTCTTTAGCGGGGTTTATTAATGCAATTTATGCAAAATCATTTGATGATATTTCTATTATTCCGACCTTTGTTTTAACGCCTTTAACTTATTTAGGCGGAGTGTTTTATGCCATTAGTCAATTAAGTTCATTTTGGCAAACGCTGTCTTTATTTAATCCGATTGTTTATATGGTAAATGCCTTTCGTTATGGTATTTTAGGGCATAGTGATGTGAATGTGTGGGTATCCTTGACCATTATTACACTTGCCTGTGGTGGTTTTTATAGTTATGCGTATCATTTATTAAATCGTGGTACGGGAATGCGAGATTAAAAATGTCTGTTGTTGAATCTTCTTTATTAGGGAAAGAAACCCTTTATCCTAAAACATATGACCCAAGTGTATTATTTCCGATTGCTCGTGCAACGGCTCGCCAAGCATATGCAACGGTTCCTTATATTACGCAAGGGGTTGATTGGTGGCATATTTTTGAATTATCGTGGTTAGATAGTGTAGGTAAACCACAGGTGGCTTTAGGGCGTTTACATCTTCCTGCATCATCACCGTATTTAATTGAATCAAAATCATTAAAATTATATTTTAATAGTTTAAATTTTACTAAATTTAATACGCAAGATGAATTAATTAAAACGGTTGAACGTGATTTATCAATATCCGCTCAAGCAGATATTCGTTTAGAAATCATAGATATTAATCATTTAAATATTCAAGTACCCTATGGGCGATGTATTGATGATTTAATTCCAGCTAAAATTGAATATCAGCCCAATGCTCAATTATTAAAGCATGATGATAATGCACATATTATCGAAGATTATCTTCATTCACATTTATTACGCAGTAATTGTCCTGTGACTAATCAACCTGATTGGGGAACGGTATTTATTCGTTATCAGGGTAAAAAAATAGATGAATCTGCTCTGCTGGCTTATATTATTTCCTATCGTGAGCATAATGGCTTTCATGAGCAATGTGTAGAACAAATTTTTGCAGATATTTGGACTCAATTACAACCTGAAAAACTTATGGTTTATGCCACTTATACTCGTCGTGGTGGTTTAGATATTAATCCTTGTCGTACTTCAGATTTAGCATGGCTTGTTCAACCTATTCGTTTGGCTCGACAATAAGCGAGAGATTTTTTATGGCACATTTTGCATTTTCTCCATCGACTGAATTAAATCATAAAATTGAACAATTAATTCAACAACGTTATCAAACCGATGCTTTATACCCTTTACGCAATGAAATCACATTAGCATTAAATAATGAGTTAGTAGATGCTTTATTAACTGGATTTATTGAAGGTTTAAATGATGAGCAACGTCAAATGGCTGAAAAAGTGGCTCATACGGTTAAATCAACCATTCACGTTTTATTAAATCAATTATTAGTAAAAGCTGAAAATACAACAGTAAATAAATCGATTGATTTTTTAATTCATTGTCAATTTGCTCAAACACCAAGAAAAATTGGTATGCCATTATCTGTTGAGTTTGTCGAGCAAATGCAATCCTTTTATCAAGCGATTTTAAATCAGCAACAAATTGATAAAAAAGCATTAACTCAACATTATAAATTATTTACCCATCATATTATTCAATATTTTATGGTCGATTTTAATAAAACCTTAGATTTAGGATTTATTAAACAAAAAACAGTAGATTTATCGGCAAATGCTGTGAGTAAAACTGTAGATTTAGCTTTAGATAAATTAATTGTGCGGTTATCACAAAAAGAATTGGAACATCTTGCTCAATATCATGGGCAGTTTTTCTTTAAATAAAAAAGCAAAAAAATATAACCTTGTTTTTAGCAAGGTTATATTGTTTATTTAACGTGAGTTCAGTCCTTAGGCAATCGGTTTTAATGGCATAACAACATCCGCATTTTGAGCACGATGGCGTAAAAAATGATCCATTAATACAATGGCAAGCATCGCCTCGGCAATCGGTGTGGCACGCACGCCTACACATGGGTCATGGCGACCTTTAGTAATCACATCA
>JBHACK010000083.1:0-4791 GCA_041854545.1 Acinetobacter sp.
AATAATGATTATAAAGATAAGACATTGAAATATTTTACATATCAACTTATTCAAATAGGTTATTTGGATGTTGATTGGTTTCCAGCACCAATCGTGGAGAAAGAAGATGAATAATAATTGGATTAGCGTTGATGAACGCTTGCCACAAGACAATGAATTGGTTTTAGTTTGTGAAAATGGTGAAATTAAAATACGGTATTACTCAGTAAGTGATGATAGTCAAGAGCGTTGTCATTGGTGGTCTGATGAATGGGGCGATTTCTGTTGTAATATTGATGATGGTGATGTAACACATTGGCAACCGTTGCCGTTACCGCCAAAGGAGATTAAATAATGACACCGAAATCAACAATTAACACAGTAACGATGGTGGTTGAAGCTTATTGCCAAGGCGAAGCCATAGCTATAGCTAAGAAAGCTAACGAAAATCTGTTTGCAATAGGTGATTGCCCTTATATTTACACAGAATCTCTAGATTGGGAAGAGTGGCTTGTGATTTTGGCTGATAATCGAGATGAAGCACGCCAAGCTCGAGAAAAATATTTTGCAAAATTTGATGATTAAAAATGATTGTTATTTATTATTCGATTAAGGAGCAATGCAATGAGTAATTTATATATTGTTACTGCATTGTACAAGAAATTACAGACAAATATTGTAGATATTACTGTAGAAAATGACGAAGTTGCAGGTATATTTAAAGTATTTAAGTCTAGAAAATACGCTCAAAATTTTGTTGAAAAAATTAAAATCGCACAAGGCATTGAAACCAAAATTATTGTTTTAAATGGCGAAACTGGCGAAGTTGTTTTGGAGAATAAAAAATGAGTGATTTTGACGTATATCCAGACGAATTAGATGAGATCATTTGTCCACATTGTGATTCGGTTTATGACAAATACGACTTGGAAAATGAAACAGATGAGCAATTTGAAGAATTTTTGCGTGTTGAAGAAATGATTGAGAGAGACAAGCAAGGCACTTTAACTTGCCAATGTTGTAATAAAAAATTCTATTTCGAGGCGGTTGTTGAGTACCGTTATTGTAGTAAGAAAATTGGAGAATAAGATGCAAAATGAATTAAAACGCTTGCGATTACCACAAGTTAAAGAAAAAACAGGTTGGCAACGTGCCACCATTTATAAAAAAATTAAAAATGGCGAATTTCCGCCCCCTAAAAAAGATGGTCGCACATCATACTGGTTCGAGCATGAAATTAATGACTGGATAGCTAGTCGAGCATAAAGCCCCTTAGGGGCTTTTGTCTTTTAATTTGTATAGATAATCTGCCCATGTCTGCATCATTTCACGGCGTTTATCTAACCACATCACACGATTATATGCCCTACCGTTACTATCCCTAACCTGATGAGCCAACTGCATTTCAATTAAACGATAATCATATTCTAACGTTTCTTCTAATAATGTCCTAGCAATCGCTCTAAAACCATGGCTTGTTTGCTCGCTGTTGTCAAACCCCATACGTCTTAATGCCTGATTAAGCGTATTTTCAGAAAGTGGACGTACATTACTTGTAACAGATGGAAATACAAAATCACTATTACGCACTGCTCTCATCTGTTCCAAAATTTCTATAGCTTGCTTTGGCAAAGGTGAACACATTTTAATTCCTGTTGATTTTTGCGTTTTATTAGGCGTGTAATTCCAAACATCGCCATCAATATCCACCCACTTCATATACCTAACTTCACCTGGGCGAGCAAACATTAATAACGCAAACATTAAAGCCTTTCTTGTTACAAAATGTCCATGATAACCTTCAATACACTGTACCAATTCAGCAAGACGTGATTCATCTAAAATTGCAGGATTATGACGAACTTCACCAGTAGCAAAAGCACCTTTTAAATTAACTGTAGGATTTTCCTTGGTACGACCAGTTGCTACAGCATAAGAAAACGTTTTATTGAGCATTGTTCGCATTTTCTTTAATTTAGCAAAATGCCCTGCCTTTTCTACAGGTTTTAGAACAAGCATTAAATCAGGTACAGTAATATCAGTAATTGGTTTATTCCCTAATACTGCAATTAATTCACGCTTATAACCTTTCATTTTATTAAGCGAGCCTTCCGCATAGTTTGCAGTATCAAGCCACTCATTAAATACAGATTGAAAGTCATTATTAATCGCATTTAACCTTGCTTGGCGTTCTAATTCATCATGTATTTTAGGGTCAATATTTTTTGCTAATAACGCATGACATTCTAATGCTCTTTCACGAGCAAAGGATAATGACATTGTAGGATAATCACCCAGTTTATACATTTGAGCCTTTAATGTAATAGGGTGCTTGTATTGCAAATACCAATATTTACCGCCATTAGGCGTAATATTCATGACCAAACCATTACCATCATAAAGGCGGTACAGTTTCTCTTTTGGCTTAGCTTTCTCTATTTGCGTGTTTGTTAGTGGTTTAGTTGTACGAGCCATAACAGTATATACTCAATAAAAACAGTACAGAAAGTCTATATACTGTTAAATATACTGTTATTATGCGTGGATTTCAATAGATGTTAATAGACTTTAATAGACAATAAAGAATACATATTTTTTTATTTTTCTAATAGTTATAGACTTTAATAGCTTTCAATAGACTAATCAATGGTACGACCAGCGGGACTCGAACCCACGCCACAGGCTTCGGAGACCTGTACTCTATCCTGTTGAGCTATGGTCGTATAGTAGAACGATGATATATTATAAAGAAGAAACAATTTTAGGTAAAGGGGAAAAAGCAAAAATCTATTCCCCTACCCTAAAAAAACTTGGTAAAGAATTTTTACCAAGCCTTTGATATATTTATATTAGTGTTTATAACGCACACCTAATGACATTAACGATGTACGAGAATCCCCTGCATCTGAACGCAAGTCTTTAATATTATAACTTGCCACACCTGCTAAGTTTTTGGTTAAGTCCGCACTTAATGCTGTACGAGAACGCAAAGTCTTGGTTTCTTGACCAAACTCATAGCTTAAATCTTGGTTAAAACGTACAGAAGGATTTACTTGATATTCATAGAATCCTGCTACGCTACCAATAAGTTCATTGGTAGTATCCCGTGGTGCATAACGCTCTTTACTATGACGACCGCCTGCACCTACTTCAACAGAAAGATGTTGTTGTTTATCTTTAATCACGTCCATACCTAAACCAGCAACAGCGGTTAATTGGTAATCATACGCACTGCCTAAGTCTTTTTCACCAGACACTTTCACAAATTGATAAACGCTGTCCGATGTACGGCGTAAACCTTTACCTGATAAATAATACTGTTCAGTATTATCGCTTGATGTATTATCATTTGATGAAATCGCTTCTGCACGGATTTCATGCCCCCAAATCCCTGCTTGACGTTGATATAACACTAAAGCAGATAAATTTTCTTTTTTGGTATTATCTACATCTGATTTTGTTTTATTCACTGAATAATTGGCTTCAGCTTCTAAACGATATGGTTTATTTTTATCGACAGAAATTACACCAGTCGCTGTGCGTGTTGGGGCAAGGTTAGCATAAACGCTTGTTGATGCCATCACAGCTAAACACGCAAGTGTAAGAGTTTTTTTCATCATCATATCCTAAAAAGAAAAAATACCATCTACATGATATTTTTAGGTTAAATTAAGCAATGAAATGGGGATACATTTCATATTCCCTATTTACAAGATTTGACCAGTATAGCACATTATCCCTGTAAAGGGTACACACGTTCACCAAAAAGTGCTGTTCCGACACGCACCATTGTTGAACCTTGAGCAATGGCAATTTCACAATCACCTGACATTCCCATACTTAAAGTATCCCAATCTTCTGGGTGAGCATGATATTGACGAACATCATCAAATAATTGTTTTGCTTGAGTAAATGCTTGATAATGTTGTGGTGCAGGAATGACCATTAAACCACGCAAACGCACTCGCTCTAATTGACTGATTTGCTGAACTAAGGTTGCGACATCTTCAACTGCACAACCATCTTTACTCTCTTGATTATCAATATTCACTTGCAAACAAAGATTAAGTGCAGGTAAATGGCTTGGACGTTGTTGCGATAAACGCTCTGCAATTAATAAACGGTCAACCCCTTGCACCCATGCAAACTGCTCAGCCAAATGTTTGGTTTTATTACGTTGTACATGACCAATAAAATGCCATTCAATCTCTAAATCAGCTAAAGCCTGAATTTTCTCTAAGGCTTCTTGGAGATAATTTTCACCAAATTGACGTTGCCCTGTTTGATACATTGCACGAATTTTATCCGCAGATTGTGTTTTCGATACAGCAAGTAATTGTACAGAATGCTCATCACGTTGGGCTTGTTGGCAAGCGTGTTGAATGTGTTGCAAGACCTGCTGACGTGTGTGCTGAAACTGCTGTGTTAAAGATAATTCCGTGTTACATTCATTCATTCGATACAATCTCAAGTCAGGTTAATCATTACAGGAAGATTTCAACATCACTTAGATGAGAATCATAATGAAAGCTAAATAAACTCTATATCTCCCCTGTAAAATATTATATAATCCCATTGAAAAATTTTAAACCATTTAATGCGATTTACAACAATTAGGAGTTCCGCATGGATATTACTGAATTATTGGCATTCTCTGCCAAAAATGGTGCATCTGACTTACACTTATCAGCAGGTTTACCTCCGATGATTCGTGTGGACGGTGAAGTGCGTCGTATCAACTTACCGCCTATGGAACATAAAGATGTTCACCGTTTAATCTATGATATTATGAACGATAAACAACGTCGTGAT
>JBHACK010000084.1:0-9607 GCA_041854545.1 Acinetobacter sp.
CGAAACAGGCGTGATTTATGGCGGAATGATTCCAAAAATCAGTTGTGCCTTAGATGCTGTCAAAAATGGGGTAAAATCTGCCCATATCGTAGATGGTCGAGTACCACACGCTAGCTTATTGGAAATCTTTACTGACCACGGTGTGGGAACATTGATTACCAATCAAGCAAAGAAAAAATAATACTTTCAAAACTTATCTGTTAAATAGCCAACAGATATGAATTCCCATAAATAAAGCGTACACAGAGTACGCTTTATTTGCTTAATCTATCAAAACAATCTATCAAGATGCTTGGCTCGCACGCTCAATTTCAAGTTTTTTCAATAAATTACGCTGGATTTTACCACTGGTTGTTTTAGGTAATTCATCAACAAACTCAATCTCTTTTGGATAAGCATGATGTGATAAACGATGACGTACATATTGCTGTAAAGTCGTCTTTAATTCATCATTGGCTTGGTCTTTAAATTGAGCTTTTAACACCACAAATGCTTTCACAATTTCTGTTTTTTGTGGGTCTGGTTTACCCACAACTGCAGATTCAAGCACTTGTTCACATTCTAACAAGGTACTTTCAACATCAAAAGGCCCTACACGATAACCTGATGTCGTGATAACATCATCATAACGACCGACAAAATCAATGCCACCATATTCATTGATTTTCACCGTATCGCCTGTTAAGTAATAATTGCCATGAATCGGTTGCTTTTCAACATTGAGATAGCCTTTAAACCAATATAATGGCGATTGGTCAATGATAATGGCTAAAATACCTGCCTCATCTTCACCTAACTCATTAAAATGCTCATCTAACACCGCATAACGATGCCCCGGAACGGCTAATCCTGCTGAACCATTTTTAAATGGGTGAGCTAACGCATGATGATTCGCTACAACCATGCCCAATTCAGTTTGTCCATAATGGTCAAAAATATTGACCCCTACTCCATTTTTAAACCAAGAAACCACCTCTGGCGTTAAAGGCTCTCCTGCACTACTCACAACACGCAAGCTCTTTCCTGCACGTTCTTCAAACAACTCTTTATGACCAAAGAACATACGATAAGCGGTTGGTGATGATGCTAAGTTGGTTACTTTATATTCACGAATCAAATCAACGCTATTTTCAACACTAAAACCTGATTCATTTAAAATGGTTGCACGTCCCCAAGCCAACGGCCCTGTGATACCATAATACAATCCATACGCCCAACCAGGGTCAGCCATATTCCAAAACACATCATCATCACGCAAATCAATTGCATAATTGAGATAACCTTTAAAGGCTAAGATGGCTTTTAATGGCACTTGTACAGGTTTTGATAATCCTGTTGTTCCTGATGTAAACATCATCAAGAAATCATCATTAAAGGTTAAATAATGCGGTTCACATTCTGCAGATTCTTGATTGAGCCAATACCAAAAATCATGCTCATGTTCAGCACTTGGCTCATCAAACACGGTAATGATTTTTTCATCTGGGAATAAACCATCAAGTTTATGCACTTGGTCTTCCATTGCCAATACTAAAGCAGTATTTGCACATTTTAAACGATGCTCAATCGCTTTAGATTCAAATGCAGTAAATAGTGGTTGATAAATCGCACCAATTCGCCACGTTGCAAGAATGGTAATGACTAATTCTACACGGCGAGTTAAAAGTCCTGCGACACATTGTCCTGCTTGAATTCCTTGTTTTTTCAAAACATTGGCAAACTTTCCAGAAAGCTCATCAAGCTGTTCAAAGGTATAATCCTGTTTTACACCTGTTTTGCTAATACAATGTAATGCCGTTTTATTCAGTCCTACATAACGAGCACAACACTCCACATACGCATTGATACGGTCTGCTGTTCCAACTAAATCCGTTGCAATAGCTGTTTGTAAATCAAAGCTTTGTTGAACTTCTAATAACGTTTTCATATCCACACCTTCCGTGTTCAATCCTTCAAATAACATAGGAACATCGCTGTTGTATCCCTGACAACCTGACTCAATTTTTGGTTGCCTTAGAATCATCAACAATTAAGTACAATGATTCCTATTCCTCACATTTTTTTACCATATTTTGACCCATTCGCCAAGCTTAATAGGGTAAAAAAAGATATTTTTTACTTTGCAGCCATACGAATTGCACCATCTAAACGAACCACCTCTCCATTTAGATAGTTGTTTTCAAAAATATGTGCCACTAATTTTGCAAATTCTTGTGTTTTTCCTAAGCGTTTTGGATAAGGTACCATCTCCCCTAAAGATGCTTTTACATTTTCAGGCATATTTTGCAACATCGGCGTTTCCATAATCCCAGGGGCAATAGTCATCACACGAATTGCATTGCGTGATAATTCTCGTGCTAAAGGCAAGGTCATTGCCACAACAGCTCCCTTAGATGCTGAATATGCAGTTTGTCCAATTTGCCCATCAAAAGCTGCAACAGACGCTGTATTGATAATAACACCACGGTCGCCATCTGCTGATGGTTGCTGTTCTGCCATCATTTGGCTCGCATAGCGAATTAAATTAAAGGTGCCAACCACATTTACATTTAATGCCCTCTGGAATGTCGCTAATTGATGGATAGCACCTTCTTTCCCTAGAATTTTTTCTGCTGGTGCAATCCCTGCACAGTTTACAACACCTGCTAAAATAACAGCGTTTTGTTTGAGTTGTTCAAATACCGCTTGAACTTGCTGTTCATCGCATACATCAACACAATTGTAACTTGCACCTTGTAGTGATTGTACAGCTTGCTCTAAAACGCCTTGATTAATATCAAGTAAATGAACATTTGCACCTAATCCGCTTAGATATTGAGCAGTTGCATAACCTAACCCTGAACCACCGCCAGTAACAATAACGGTTTTTCCTGAAAGTTCCATACGTTTATTCTCCTAACAAAACAATCGCTTTATTGACCAATTCTTTCTAGTAAATTTCATTACTATTAAAGAATCTAAGACATTTATCCTATACAATTCACTATAACAAATCTTATATAGAGCAACAAGAGATTTTGCTAAAAAAATGAATGAATATTCTCTTTTGTATATATTTTACACATATTTAACATTTTGATGTCGTAGTTTGTCTTTTTTTTCATCTTTTCCGTAAAATTTCACTAGCTTTTTTATTTTTTTTAATTTATAACAGCGTTATGAAAGATGGTGATCATGATTTTTATTAAAAATTATGATGAATAGTTTTTAATCATCACGGAATTTCAAGGAGTCTCTCTATGGACAAACAGCAAATCGAACGCATTCTGCAACACCCTGATTTTAAGGTCATGGAAAAAAAGAAATCTGCTTTAAGTACGATTTTCTCTGTATTAATTTTGGCGGTGTATTTCACATATATCTTATTGATTGCATTTAATAAACCATTATTTGCAACACCAATTAGCTCAACATCTGTAACCACAATTGGCGTTATGGCTGGGTTTTCTTTGATTGCCTTTGCTGTGATTATTACGGGGATTTATGTTGCAAAAGCCAATGGTGAATTCGATAAATTAACTCAAAAAGTGGTGGAAGACATTCAAGACGGTAAAATCTAAGTTTTAACGGTTGTTTTGGTAGATGGTAAATGTTTTATCATCTGAATTTTGAGTTTATCACTACGGAAGGTGGTGTGATATGTCGAATGTTCAAAAATTCTCTCAATATGCTATGTATTTGGCAGTATTAGCCTGTTCTAGTGCAGTTTCTATGCCTGCATGGGCAAAAACAATTTCTGGTGAAATTGAAAAACAACCTGTCAATGTTGCCGCAATTGTGATGTTTTTAATCTTTGTATGTGCAACTTTAGGGATTACCTATTGGGCATCAAAAAAGACACAAACTGCGGATAGTTTCTATACAGGTGGTGGCGGTATTTCAGGGACGAAAAATGGTATTGCCATTGCAGGGGACTATATGTCTGCTGCAACCTTGCTTGGGTTTACTTCGATGGTTTATACCAGCGGTTATGATGGCTTGATTTATGCGTCAGCGTTTTTTGTGGGCTGGCCTATTGTTCTGTTTTTGATTGCAGAGCGTTTGCGTAACTTAGGGCGTTATACCTTTGCAGATGTTGTTTCCTATCGTTTTGCTCAAAAACCTGTGCGTATTTTTGCTGCATCTGGAACTTTGACGGTTGTTTCGTTGTATTTAATTGTGCAAATGGTCGGTGCAGGCAAATTAATTGAATTGTTATTTGGTTTGGATTATGTATGGGCAGTTGTCATTGTCGGTACATTGATGATGGTCTATGTATTCTTTGGTGGTATGTTAGCGACTACATGGGTACAAATCATTAAAGCCGTTCTGTTATTGTTTGCTGGAACATTTATTTCTTTGATGGTGTTAAGTCAAGTTGGTTTCAGCCCTGAAGCATTGTTTAGAAAAGCAACAGAAATTCATAAAGATGGTACCGCAATTATGGCTCCGGGGAGCTTTGTGAGTAATCCTGTTGAAGCGGTTTCTATGGGGATTGGCTTAGTCTTTGGTACAGCGGGTTTACCACATATCTTAATGCGTTTCTTTACTGTACCTGATGCAAAAGAAGCACGTAAATCGGTTTTTGTTGCAGCAACATGTGTCGGTTATTTCTTCTCTTTAACCTTCATTATGGGCATGGGTGCAATTATGATTGTAACCAACAATCCTGAATATTTCCAAGATGGAAAGATGATTGGTGGTCTCAATATGGCAGTCTTACATTTATCACATTCAATCGGTGGTAATATGTTCTTAGGCTTTATCTCGGCTGTTGCATTTGCCACAATCTTAGCGGTTGTTGCAGGTTTAACAATCTCTGGTGCATCTGCAGTGAGCCATGATTTATACTCAACTGTGGTGAAAAAAGGAACGGCTACCCCTGCTCAAGAGTTAAAAGTTTCTCGTATTACGGCATTTGCTTTAAGTACTTTAGCGATTGTTTTAGGTTTAGCATTTGAAAAGCAAAATCTTGCATTTATGGTAAGTTTAGTGTTTGCTGTTGCATCATCTGTAAACTTCCCTATCTTATTCTTATCAATGTTCTGGCGTGGTTTAACCACTCGTGGAGCGGTGATGGGTGGTTTTGCAGGATTATTTGCATCAATCTTGTTAATCGTACTTAGTCCTTCGGTTTGGGTAGATATTTTAGGTAATGAATCTGCAATTTTCCCATATAAAAATATTGCATTATTCTGTATGCCATTGACATTCTTTATCGCTTGGATTGGTTCTGTTACCGATAAGTCTGAACGTGCTGAATTAGACCGTGGCGGTTATGATGCTCAATATGTGCGTTCTTTAACTGGAATTGGTGCTGAAAAAGCGTCTGACCACTAAGTTATTCGTTTATACAACAAATCCTTTTAATCCGTTGCGATTAAAAGGATTTTTTCTTGCTTTTTTGTAGGATTCATTGCATAGTATAAATACTGATAATTAAAATAGATTAATAAATTATGGGGGCATGATGCAAACATCATCATCTTTACCGCTTTATCGTGTGCGTGTTGCCGTACCTGTACCGTTGTATAAAACCTTTGATTATTGTTTAACTGAACAGGATTTTCAACTGGCTCAGATTGGAGCAAGGGTGCTTGTCCCTTTTGGACAGCAAAAATTAGTGGCAATCATTTTAGAAAAACTTTCACCTGATACACCGATGGGTGAGTTTCGCTTAAAATCGATTATTCAATTATTAGACACGCAAGCGATTTTAGATACACAAAGTTTACAATTATTATTATGGTCAGCAAAATATTATCAATATCCTGTTGGGGAAGTCCTACATGTCGGCTTACCTGCTTTGTTACGTCAAGGAAAATCCGCTCAAATTTTATCGCATAAATGGCGAATTACGGCACAGGACGTGGGCAATCAATTAAAATCTTCAATTAAACAACAGCAAGCCTATCAAATTTTACAACTTCACCCCAACGGCACAACGGAAGATATTTTAAATGCTAGTGGTGTTTTAAGTGTTACGCTCAATGCCTTATTAAAAAAAGGTTTAGTAGAATGTATTGAAGATGAATCACCCCAAACCATCTCCCCAGAGATAAAATTAGCTCAACTCCCCCTTACGCCCAATGCTGACCAGCAATATGCCATTCAGCAGATTTTAGCTCAACTGGGGCATTATCATGGTTTTTTACTTGATGGTTTAACAGGTAGTGGCAAAACTGAAGTCTATTTGCAAGTGATGTATGAAGTATTACAGCAAGGCAAACAAGTGTTAGTGTTAGTGCCTGAAATTGGTTTAACGCCACAGACCATTGCACGTTTCCAATCTCGTTTTCATACGTCCATTGCCATTTTACATTCTGCTTTAAATGATTCTAAACGTTTGCACGCATGGTTACAGGCTCAAGCAGGACAAGCTCGAATTGTGCTGGGTACTCGTTCAGCCATTTTTACCCCTATGCCAAATTTAGGTTTAATTGTGTTAGATGAAGAACATGATTTATCCTATAAACAGCAAGAAGGTTTCCGCTATCATGCTCGAGATGTGGCGTTATACCGTGCCTATATGCAAAAATGTCCGATTATTTTAGGGTCAGCAACGCCAAGCATTGAAAGTTATCATTTAGTAGAACAGCACAAATTAACATCATTACAATTAAATCAACGTGCAGGTATTGCCACTCTTCCACAATTACATACGATTGATTTAACGGTCGCAAAAAAAAATCATGGTTTAAGTCAGCAATTAATTGATAAAATTGCACAACATTTAAAACACGGCGAACAAGTATTAATCTTTATCAATCGGCGTGGTTATGCCCCTGTTTTATTTTGTGAGTCGTGTGCATGGCAAGCGGATTGTCCACGTTGTGATGCACATTTTACCGTCCATCGTGTACCGTATGAGCATTTACATTGTCATCATTGTGGTTTGATTTATGCCATTCCGCAACATTGTCCAAATTGTCAAAAAGATAATACGTTAAAACCGCTCGGTATGGGTACGGTGAAAGTTGAACAGATTTTAACGGAACTTTTCCCACATTATCCAATTTTACGCATTGACCGTGATAGTACCAGTAAAGTAGGCAGTTGGGAAAAATTATATGAACAAATTCAAGAGAATAAACCGTTAATTTTACTGGGTACGCAAATGTTATCCAAAGGTCATCATTTTCCTTATGTAACCTTAGTGGCGATTTTGGACATTGATTCAGGCTTTTTTAGCGTGGATTTTCGTGCCCCTGAACGGACGGCTCAACAAATTATCCAAGTGGCTGGACGTGCTGGACGGATTCATAAAAAAGGCGAAGTGTATTTACAAACCTATCGCCCTGACCATCCAATGTTAAAGATTTTATTAGAGCAAGATTATCGACAGTTTGTGGCTCATAGTTTACAAGAACGAAAAATCGCCAAGTTACCGCCTTATTATTATTCTGCGTTGATTCGTGTCTCATCAAAAGATGATGCTTATAATATGCAATTTTTAAATCAAGCCCTTGAATTATTGGTAAAACAACAAAATGAATCATCATCAACACCCATTCAAATTTGGGGGCCCATTCCTGCACCAATGGCACGAAAAGCAGGCTATCATCTTGCCCATGTCTTATTATTGGCAGAACATCGAGCCTATTTACATCAACACATAGCGAAATGGTGGCAAATCGTGGTAAAATTGCCCAAATTACATCAACTCAAACTCTCATTAGATATTGACCCGATTGAATTAAGTTAAAACCATTGATAAAACATATTGCGAACAATGAAAATGCCATCTACATTATCTAACTTGACTTATTATATTAGCGACCCTTATCCGTGTGATTATATTCAACACAACCAATCTCGTGTCGTCTTTATTGCACCTGATGAACCTGTAGATGAACGGTTAGTTTCCGAGCTTTCTCGTTCAGGTTTTCGCCGTAGTGGCGAACTTATCTACAAACCAGAATGCGATAGTTGTCAGCAATGTCTCTCTTGCCGAGTACCTGTAGATGAATTTGTGATGAATTCTGCTCAAAAGAAAGCATGGAAACGCAATCAAGACCTTATCACTAACATCATTCCAAGCAGTCAAGCCAATGAAATCCATTTTGAATTATACTGCCGTTATATCCAAGCACGCCACGCCAATGGCTCGATGATTGAAACACTTGACCCAGAACAATTTGAAGAATTTTTAGTAAAATCAAAAGCAAAAAGCATTTTCTTAGAATTTTATCATGAGCAACGCTTAATTGCCGTTTCCGTTTGCGATATGTTTGATGATGGCATTTCAGCGGTCTATACCTTTTTTGACCCAGAATACAGCAAACGCTCATTAGGGGGCTTTGCCATTTTAAAACAAATCGAATACGTCAAACAACTCGGTTTGCGTTATCTGTACTTAGGCTACTGGATTCCCCACTCTCGCAAAATGAAATACAAATCCAACTACCAGCCTTTAGAACTGTATTACCACGACAGCTGGCGACGACTCAAACAACCACTCTCTGCAGAAGAAATTCAAGAAGTAGGCGAACGATTAACGCAAAATATGTTTCAACCTGACTTTTTTCTATCGTGAAAATAATGCTTGAAATGAGTCCACATTGGACTTCACCATAATGACCGCATGCTCACGACGACCATCAAGACAAGGATAATAATTTTTACGCAGGTCAATTTGATGAAAACCCAACTTTTCATACAAACGAATTGCCGAAAGATTAGATTGTCGCACTTCTAAAAACACCTGCACAGGCGTTGGCTCAAGCCGTTGTAACGATTGAGCCAACAACTCCGCCCCCAAACCTTTCCCCTGCTCATCAGGGTGAATGGCAATTAACAACAAATTCGCTTCATCTAACACCGTTTGCAAAATACAAAAGCCCACAACCTTCTGTTGCACTTGCAACACCGTACATTGATACGCCGAAACCGCATCAGTAAATTGACGCACTGACCAAGGATGAGATTGTACACGTTGCTCAATGTAAGCAACGTCCGCCACGTCCGCCAATGTCATAGGACGAACATGACCAAAAAAAGCAGAATGAGTCATAATATGACAATAAATGTTAGTAAGGATAACGCTATTATACATCATAAAAAATGTAAGTATATAAACTTAAACAAAAAATAAAAAATCACAAAATAATATATCATCGTACATTAATATCATTATTGTTATATAATTGTCTATACACATCGCCATCAAAAGAAAATGTGATATACTTCACACAATAAGCAGAGATGACCTTTCATTCTCTAAAAAAAGAGAATAATGCCTTTTAACTTTTACGACATCAACGTGAAAAAAGAGATGTTCATCTCATTAAAGATGTGAAATTTTACACTTTTTTATCAATATTTTAATTTACTACTTGGCTTATGCCTAAAAATTTCATATACTTTAACACTCTCTTTATGCTTATGATGTTGTGGCACGATTTTTTAAAGTGTTGGTTGTAAAATGGCTTATATGATGCAAGGTGGATAATAAAGTGAATCATTTTATGATGCTACATGATTACTTAACAAACCTACCAAATCGTAATTTCTTAAATCAATATGCGGATGATTTACTCATAGGTGCAAAGGATAAGCATATCTCATTTTTACACATCAACTTAGACCGCTTTCGTTTAATCAATAACGCCTTTGGTTATCACCATGC
>JBHACK010000085.1:0-4452 GCA_041854545.1 Acinetobacter sp.
ATTAGTCGAGTTATCAGGTGCAGCATTATTCTTAGGACAAGAAAAAGTGCAACACGCTTTAATGAACTGTGCTAAATTTATCCGTCTTAATATTGAAACCAATATGCCATTAGATGCAAAACAAATCAATTTGATTTTAAACGTGTTGGCAGCAATGGATTTATTTGTCGAAAACTTGCTAAATAAACAACCTGTTTTAACAGCAATGTTTGATATTGCATTAGATAGTAGTAAGAAATTATCTTAAGCCAGTTAGAGAACAGAAAATCCCTTAAATTGATGATTTAAGGGATTTTTTATTTGTGGTAGGTATAAAAAATCTCTCTACTTTTACAAATAGAGAGATGATTTGATTCATCGTTGCGATTATTTACCGTAACGGCTCACCATTTTTTCCAATGAAATTGGACGAATTTTATCTGCATGACCTGCTGTACCAAATGCAGTATAACGGTCGATACAAATTTGTTTCATTGCTTCTACTGTTTTCGCTAAGTATTTGCGTGGGTCAAATTCTGCTGGATGTTCCACCATAAATTGACGAATTGCCCCAGTTGATGCTAAACGTAAATCGGTATCGATGTTGATTTTACGCACACCGTGTTTAATCGCTTCAACTAATTGCTCAACAGGTACGCCGTAAGTTTCACCAATTTGACCACCGTGAGCATTAATCACTTTTAACCATTCTTGTGGAACAGAGCTTGAACCGTGCATTACAAGGTGAGTATTTGGCAATGCTGTATGGATTTCTTTAATACGGTCAATCGCTAAAATATCCCCAGTAGGTGGACGAGTAAATTTATATGCCCCATGTGATGTACCGACAGCAATCGCTAAAGCATCGACATTGGTATCTTGTACAAAGCGAGTTGCTTCTTCAACAGATGTTAAAAGTTGTGAATGGTCAAGTACACCTTCTGCACCTACGCCATCTTCTTCACCTGCTAAACCTGTTTCAAGGCTACCTAAACAGCCGATTTCACCTTCAACAGAAACACCACACGCATGAGCCATTGCCACGACTTGACGAGTTACATCAACGTTGTACTCATAAGTGGTTGGTGTTTTGCCATCTGTTCCTAGTGAGCCGTCCATCATTACTGAACTAAAGCCAAGTTGGATTGAACGTTGGCAAACTGCTGGGCTTGTGCCGTGGTCTTGGTGCATAACGACAGGAATATGTGGCCATTCTTCAATCGCAGCTTCAATTAAGTGGCGTAAGAATGGTGCTCCTGCATATTTTCTTGCCCCTGCAGATGCTTGGACAATCACAGGAGAATTAGTTTCATCTGCGGCTAACATAATCGCACGCATTTGTTCTAAGTTATTGACATTAAACGCAGGAACGCCATAATTGTGTTCTGCTGCATGGTCAAGTAATTGACGTAATGAAATTAGAGCCATGGAAAAAATCCTAACAATTTAACGGTGCTATTGTAACGTGTTTTTGACGTTTTATCAGCGAAAAAATTGTATAAAATGGTGAGTAAAAGAGAATATTTTTGCCTGATTTTAGTCAGGTATGTTGATAGTTTAAGATATTTTTTACGCAAAATTTAATATCAACATACCCAAATAAAGGCTGAAAAAGGGTTAGTTTGCTTTTTCTAAGAGAACCGCAACTGCAGGTAAGGTTTTTCCTTCCACAAATTCAAGGAACGCACCACCACCAGTTGAAATATAGCTAATTTGTTCAGCAACATTGTATTTATCAATCGATGCTAGGGTATCGCCACCACCTGCAATCGAAAAGGCACTGCTTTGTGCAATCGCTTGAGCCAAAGTTTTGGTGCCTTCACCAAATTGGTCTACTTCAAAAACACCAACTGGGCCATTCCATAAAATCGTTTTTGATTGTTGTAAATATTCCGCAAATTGTTTTGCAGTTTCAGGGCCAACATCTAAAATCATATCGTTTTCAGCAACATCGGCAATGTTTTTGATAACTGCAGGAGCATTTGCTAACGAACCTAAGAAATCTTCAAAGTTAATTGCATTGGCATCCGTTACCACAACATCACTTGGTAATGGAACATTGACTTTTTCAGCAATGGCTTTAGCCGTTTCAATTAAATCAGCTTCATAGAGTGATTTACCTACATTATAACCTGCTGCGGCTAAGAAGGTATTTGCAATGCCACCACCCACAATTAATTGGTCGCAAATGTTTGCAAGTGAGTTTAAAACGTCCAATTTTGTTGAAACTTTTGAGCCTGCAACAATCGCAACCATTGGTTTTTCAGGTGTTTGCATTGCACGACCTAAGGCATCAAGTTCCGCTGCTAAAAGTGGCCCTGCACAAGCAACATTGGCAAAACGTGCCACGCCTTCGGTTGATGCTTCTGCACGGTGAGCCGTTCCAAAAGCGTCCATCACAAAAACATCACATAAGTTGGCATATTTTTGAGCAAGTTCTGGATTGTTTTTCTTTTCGCCATGATTAAAACGAACATTTTCCAGTAAAACCACTTCGCCTGTTTGGACGTCCACGCCATCTAAATAATCTGTAACTAAACGTACAGGTTGCCCAAGTGCATCGCTTAAGTATTGAGCAACTGGAGCAAGGGATTGTTCTGCTTTTGGTTCGCCTTCAACTGGGCGACCTAAATGTGAGCAAACAATCACGCCAGCACCTTGAGCAAGGGCTTGTTTGATGGTTGGCAATGATGCACGCAAACGAGCATCGCTTGTAATTACACCATTTTTAACAGGCACGTTTAAATCTTCACGAATTAATACACGTTTGCCTGCTAAATCTAAGTCGGTCATACGGTTAAAGTTCATGTCTATCTCTCAAAGGGTTATCAATCTATTTATTTTAGCGTATTTTGCTATGAAATTCATTGGTATTTTTAAAATTTATTAAAATCATTTTTTATTTAAATGATTTGATGTGGCTTTTGCTCCTGTTTCGGTTTTGTCTGTAGATGTAGATGGAGTGTAGTGATGTTGGGTTAATTGGGCTTGATGATTTTCGGATTGTTGATAACGTGTGTTACGATTTGCACGTTCACGGAATTGTCCTTTATGAATCAGTGTCATAATAAAAACTCTGTAGTTAGATGGGTTTACTATACTGTTTTTTGTCGAAAAAGGAAAGGATTTGAGTTTTCTTGTGGCTCTTGTTAAGATGAAAATATTTTATTTCATTGGCTAAAAAAATGTTTTTGACACTTTCACCTTTAGGATATTTTCATCTTAGTTTAGGGCTATTTTTTTGTTTATCTTTGATAAAACTCTCATTATTTTCACTTAATATTCAAATTATCTTAAGGAAATATTTGTCTATCTTATTAATTTTTTTATGTTTATTTAGTCTGATAGGATATGGTTTACAAGGCGGATATTTTTTATACACAGGGCAATGGTTAAAGCAAAGCTTGAGTTTAACAATCACAGCAGGATTAGCAGGAAGTTTGACCTTTTGTATTGCACGACAAATGTTCCTTTTATCATCAAAAAACCATATTTCTTCTGCATTTTTAGGCAAAATTGCGGTGATGAGCAGTGAAAAAGCCAATGTTGGGCGATTTTCGATTGCAACCTATCGAGATGAAGATGGAAGATTGCATGAATTAGAAGTCGAACCTGAATCAGGTGAAATTTTGCAAGGGGAAATGGTATTAATTTTTATGCCGAAAAAACATGGCTATATCGTGCGTAAAGTGATGGAAGAACGCCCAATTCTCAACAAATAAAAACGCCATTGCAGAAAAACTCTACAATGGCGTTGAACACAAGAACGGATTAGTTTTCTTGTTGTTTTGCTTGAATCGCAGTCAATGCAATGGTAAATACAATATCATCAACCAATGCACCACGAGATAAGTCATTTACAGGTTTATTTAAACCTTGTAACATTGGGCCTACGCTGACCACATTTGCTGAACGTTGCACCGCTTTATATGTCGTATTTCCTGTATTTAAATCAGGGAAAATAAAGACATTGGCACGACCAGCAACTTGTGAATTTGGAGCTTTAGAACGACCAACACTTTCAACAGATGCCGCATCATATTGTAAAGGCCCGTCAATTAATAAATCTGGACGGCGTTCTTGAGCAATGCGTGTTGCTTCAGCTACTTTCTCAACGTCTGCACCTGCACCAGATGTTCCTGTAGAGTAACTAATCATGGCAATGCGTGGGTCAATACCAAAGGCTTTTGCTGAATCAGCAGATTGAATTGCAATTTCTGCTAATTGTTCAGCGGTTGGGTTTGGATTTACCGCACAGTCTCCATAAACATAAACTTCTTCAGGTAATAACATAAAGAAGACAGAAGAAACAAGCGAGTATTCTGGAGCTGTTTTAATTAACTGGAACGCAGGACGAATGGTGTTTGCTGTAGTATGAACTGCACCTGAAACTAAGCCATCAACTTCATCTAAAGCCAACATCATAGTACCTAAAACAACGGTATCTTGTAATTGCTCTTCGGCTTGTGGTTC
>JBHACK010000086.1:0-10982 GCA_041854545.1 Acinetobacter sp.
TTATCAACATGAACCGATTGAGATTTTACCCCACGATGATGATATTCAATATGTACAAGAAAAATTTAATTTATCGACCAATGTGGTTGATTTATTAGAACAATCACCTTTAATTTTTGATAATCAAACCGAATTAGAAGACCATCACTATATTTATTATACACATTATAATACAGAAATTCATCAATTACTCAATCACAGTTTACATTTTTTATATACTGAACAATTTAACGATGAAAGTTTACAATATTTTTTAAATGTCTTAGATTATATTAAAACGCAACCATTAATTGAACAAATTGAATTAAAAAATAATATTTCCTATGCCTTAAATCAAGTTTATCATGCAGAAGATAACCCAGATTTTGCAAAATTTATTTTAGCGTGGGATAATTATTTTCCTGACCCAGAATGTTTATTTGAACAGGAAAATGAACAACTTTACGCCTACATTCGCCATTTTAAACAACAACAAACCTTTTACCAATTTTTACCAGAATCGCTTAAAAAACATTTTAATCGTCTAAGTGAAAATAAAGGACTGAATCTTTATAGTGTATTTCGTATCTATTTTTATTTAAAAAAACAAAATAAAGATATTGTTTCTATTTTAAATAATATTGTCATTCGACAACGTGAACAAAATAAAACCTATTTATATCTTGTTTCATTAGCTAACTTATTTAGAGAAACAGGCTTAAATGTCATTCTGATTATTTTTAGTTTTTATTATGCTAAAAATGTTTTATTTTATAATGTTGCTTTTACGCCTGTTCAACGTATATTATTAATTGCGGGCGTTGCTTTATTTGCATTGATTTGGGTTGTCTTGATTCAAAATTATATAAAAGTAATGATTTTAACCCGTGAAAATACTCAGCAATGGCAAACTGGTTTACATTATATTTGGTTATTTTGGGGAATCATTGCATTTTCTTGTTTTTATTTTATTGAACAAGCAACGGTTTTATTGATTAATCCGCATATCGCCTTTATATGGTTGCTATTAAATAATCTTGTTTTTTCTATTTTATTTATAGAATATCGGCATATTAACCGTATTTTTAGTAGTGTCAATAATCTCTTTACAGATATTGTGATTGTGGGTTTTATTTTATTTGGATTAATCAAAATCCCATTTTCTATCTCTAATTTAAAATTTGAACTTTCTCCTTGGTATGTGATTTATAGTTTTATTCCTGTTGGATTAATTTTTTATCATCAGGCTTTCCGTGATGTATTCCGTAAATTAGGGTTTAGTAAACAATATTATGTTGTTTCTCGTCAGCAATTAAAATATTTTGTGCAAGATTATAGTGCATTTGCCTTAAAAATTGCGATGATTTATACGGTTATTCATTTCTTTGTCCCTATTCCATACCAAGCCAATGCATTTGCTGGATTAATCATGCTTAGTTATTTAATGTTTTCTGTTTATTCAACGGAGCAATTATCGTATTTATTTAAATATGTAGGCTATGCAAGTTTATTAGTCTATACCTTTAATCAAGGATTTTTATTTATTTTGATGTCATTTTTTAGTATTTTTGCATTAGTTTTGGATTATAAACGTTGGAAGGCGTATCAACAACAAAACACTTAATTTATCTTAAATTGCGAATTGAATAATTATGATAAAATAAACTATTCCATCAGTTAAGGGTAGAATTATATTAAGCAAAAATAAAAACTGGACATTATCCGAAGATAATGTCCAGTATAAGCAGAGTCAAAATAGATTACAAGCTGTAATACATATCAAATTCAACTGGGTGAGTTGTCGTATTTAAACGGCGAACTTCTTCTTGTTTTAACTCGATATACGCATCAAGCATTTCTTTGGTGAACACGCCACCTTTTAACAAGAATTCATGGTCAGCTTGTAATGCTTCTAACGCCATATCTAAGCTGTGAGCCACGGTTGGGATAGAACCTTCTTCTTCTGGCGGTAAGTCATACAAGTTTTTGTCTGCTGCTTCACCTGGGTGAATCTTGTTTTGAATACCGTCAAGACCTGCCATTAACAAGGCAGCAAAGCATAAGTAAGGGTTTGCCATTGGGTCTGGGAAACGAGCTTCAATACGTTTACCTTTCGGGCTAGAAACGTAAGGAATACGAATCGATGCTGAACGGTTACGAGCAGAGTAAGCCAACATAATTGGCGCTTCATAGTGCGGAACTAAACGCTTATACGAGTTTGTAGAAGGGTTTGTAATCGCATTTAACGCACGACCATGCTTGATGATACCGCCGATGAAATACAATGCAAGTTCAGAAAGTCCTGCATATTCATCACCTGCAAATAAGTTTTTGCCATCTTTAGAGATAGACATATGAACGTGCATACCAGAACCGTTATCACCTACCATTGGTTTAGGCATAAACGTTGCAGTTTTTGCATATTGATGAGCAACATTCCAAACAACATATTTAAATTGTTGAACTTCGTCCGCTTTACGCACCATGGTATTGAACGATACACCAATTTCTAATTGACAAGATGCAACTTCACCGTGATGAACTTCAACACGCCCTGGCCCCATGATTTCTTCAATTTTTGCACACATTTCTGCACGCATATCTTGAGTAGAATCGATTGGCGGTAATGCAAAATAACCACCTTTTACACGTGGACGATGACCAGAGTTACCTGCATCATAATCATTGCCTGTAGACCATGCCGCATCTTCTGCAATAATGGTATGACGAGCCCCAGACATATCGATGTCCCATTTTACTTCATCAAATACGAAAAATTCTGGTTCAGGGCCAAAAAATGCAGTATCACCAATACCTGTTGATTTTAAATATTCTTCTGCACGACGAGCAATTGAACGTGGGTCACGGTCATAACCTTGACCTGTTGCTGGCTCAATCACATCACAAGTAACCACAACGGTTGCTTCGGCAAAGAATGGGTCGATAAATGCCGTTTCTGCATCTGGACGTAAAATCATGTCAGATGCTTCAATGCCTTTCCAACCTTCAATAGATGAACCATCGAACATTTTACCATCTTCAAAGGTATCTTCATCGATAGTGTCTGCAGGGAAAGTAACGTGCTTTTCTTTACCTTTGGTATCAGTAAAACGGAAATCTACCCATTTCGCACCACTTTCTTGGATTAAATCAAGAACTTTATTAGACATAATTCTAACTCCAGTTAAACTCTATATAAGAATGTTCAAATACATTTTAATAAAAGCAATATTCATGCCAACTTTGAAAAAGAATCCACTTTAGCGATTTTTAGATAAAAATAAGCCACGTTTTTTCATTTCTCTAAGCTACATTATACCGATTCAAACAGAGAATGCACTATCTTAATACACGAATTAGCGTATTTTTTAGAAAATGCTCTAAAATAGTGCAAAAAGATTAGCAAAATAGGTGCAAGCGTACATTTCCATCAAAAATAGCTCAAAAAATGAGTTAAAATCAAGAAAAATGGTATAATTGCGTTATAATGGAGCGTATGAAAAGACAGATAGATAATTATATGACCAGCGAATTTATCCAATATTTAAAGGAGCAACTTGCTCCATTGGGAAAAATTCATCATAAGCAAATGTTTGGTGAGATATGTTTATTTAACAATGGGCAGATGTTTGCCATTATTGATAAACAGGAACAAGTTTTTATTAAAACAAGCCAACGACAACCCGATGAGATTGCCTTTTGTTATCAACGGCAAGGCAAAACCATTGCCCTAAATTATGTGTTAATTGACAATGGTTTAGTTGATGATGCCGATGAGTTAGTACAGGTTGTACGGCAATTATTGTACCGTTAATGCCTACGATGTAATAAAAATTCTGTTAATTCTCGTAAGGCATTGGCACGTTCAGCAAATGGCTCTAACGCATTCCAAGCATCATCATGTAATTGTTTTGCATAATGTTTTGCCTGTTCTAAGCCCATTAATGCAGGATAGGTTGATTTTTCGACTTGTTCATCTTTGCCTGCGGTTTTGCCTAAAACGTGTGTTTCTGCGGTGATGTCTAAAATATCATCTTGTACTTGAAAGGCTAAACCAAGTTTTTGCCCAAATTCTCTTAAATGGGCAAGTGCAGGGTCTGTTCCGCTAAATAAGCTCACCGCACTCATCATAATTGCTGATGTGATTAATGCTCCTGTTTTATTACGGTGAATTTCTTCTAATTGTTGTTGATTAATTTTTTTCTTTTCTGCGTCTAAATCTAGCATTTGCCCACAAACCATTTTAGAACTTGCGGTTGCTAAAATTTGAACTTGCCTTAAGATAACCTGTGGTTCAGCGGTCAATCGTCCATCTTCAAATAAACGACTGGTTAAAACTTCCATTGCCATAGATTGTAAAATATCGCCTGCTAAAAGTGCGGTACTTTCACCATAGGCAACGTGGCAGGTCGGTTGTCCACGTCTTAGTAAGTCATTGTCCATACACGGTAAATCGTCATGCACTAAGGAGTAGCAATGAATCAATTCAACTGCAACACCCGCACGGCGTACAGCAGGGGAAAGCGTTTCGCCTTGTAAATGAGCAGTTGCATAACACAGAGCAGGGCGTACACGTTTTCCGCCCAACATCACCGCATGATGTACAGCGGATTTAAGTGGTTCTGGAATTGAAAAAGCGGTGAGAGCCATCGCTAAATCGGTTTGGATTTGTTGCTGTGCAAGTTTTAACACGTTAGACATGGAACACCGCTGTTGAATTAGACTTTTTTAACAAATTCTGATTTGAGTTTAATCGCACCAATGCCATCGACTTTACAATCAATGTCATGTCCATCGGTCGCTTCAGGTAATAAGCGGATATTTTTGACTTTGGTGCCAACTTTAACCACTTGTGATGAGCCTTTAATTTTTAGGTCTTTAATCACTGTTACGCTGTCGCCATCAGCAAGCACTTGACCATTGGCATCTTTAATGATGATGGTATCTTCTTGAGTGTGTTCTTCGCCAAGTTTCCATTCATGGCTACATTCTGGACAGATGATTAAATCGCCATCTTCATAAGTATAATCACAGTTGCATTTTGGGCAGTTGGGTAGGGTTGTCATCATTGTGCCTATCGTAACTAAAGATAAGCTATTGTATGCGTTTTTGGGGGATTTTTCTAGGGCGTATTGATATTTCACACATTTTAAGAATATGTTAAAAACTTCAGTTTTTTAGCCTACTTTTTAAGGACGAATATCAATCATCGCATTATGTTCAACCGCATAAAATAACTCATCCATTTCAGGATTGGTTACGGCAATACAGCCTTCTGTCCAATCTGTGAGTAAATGTCGGTAGCCAATGAGATTGCCATAACCATTGCGAATGCCATGAATTTTAATCAATCCACCTGCGGATTTTCCTTGCGATTCAGCATATGCAATATCTTGTTCATTAGGATAGGAAATTCCTAAATTTTTATAATAAGCACTATTGGGATTACGTTCATTGATGGTGTACACGCCTTCAGGTGTACGATTATCTCCTTCAAATTGTTTATGTCCAATCGGATTTTTTCCCAAAGCAATCGGATAAATCTTGACAAGTTCTTCCCCTGAATAGGCATACATTTCCCGTTTTGATTTAAACACGACCAATCTATCAATCACAATATTCGGGTCAAGTGCAGGTTGAGCCAGTAACGCTTTTTGTCGTTCAGTCAAACGAACACGTTTATAGTGAATCGAAGGTGCAGTCAAAAAATCATCTGATGATAGCGAAACAGAATCATCTGGCGGTGTTGAATAATACACCAACAGCAATAAAAATCCGCCAAGCAACATCAGGAAAATTCCTAACTTCGTTGATTCTTTCATAGCCCAAAAACAAATAAAGCAATCCATCGATTGCTTTATTTTAGAACAGAAGTTAGGATTAGCCAACTACTTTTGGTAATAATCCTGCTTCAATAAAGAACGGTACATTCATGATTAACAAGCCTAAAATTAATGCCAGTAATAAAGAAATGTTCCCCCCCATCACACGATACGGTAAATCAGGATATAACTTACGCATACGCCATGCCATTGCCACAGGTAAAACTAAACCATAAAAGGTAAACATTTGCCCTGCATAACTTAAGACTGCCAAGAATTTTGGATAGAACAAAGCCAACAATAAAACAGGCACAAAGGTCAATAAACTTAACGACAAACGATTTGCATTTTTATTGATACGGCGTAACAAATCCCCTAAGGCTTCCACTAAAGACAACGCCACGCCTAAGAATGATGTAATCAATGCCAATGCAGAGAAAATACGCACCGCCGAACTAATAAATTGGCTACCTGTTGTTTGATAAGTCGCATCAACAAGTCCATTTAAGGTTGGGTCTTTGCGAATAATTTCGATAAATTGCATTTGGCTAAAGACACCATGCGTTGCCATTTGCCATACAATATACGCCACTAAAGGAATCCCTGTCCCTACAATAATTGCAGTTCTTAAACGTTTTACATCACCATCTAAGTAACTGTTAATACTTGGAATAATAACATGGAAACCAAACGATGTAAAAAATACAGGACTTGCAGATAAAATTAACCAATAATGTAAAGGCATCGCCCCTAAATTTTCAAGGGTAACTTTTGGCAACATCATCAACAGTACAAAGAAAAATGCTACAACTTTGATGATAAATAAAAAGCGAGTAAACGCATCAACCATAGATGTGCCAATACTCACAAAAATACCAAAAAACACCACAAACAGCACAATGGCAAGTTTTTCTGCCCCTTCACCTGCAAAACCTAAAAATGGAGCAAGCAGATTTCCCCCGCCTAAAGAATAGACCGTGAGAATCGCATACATAAATAAAATCAGCGAAATAGTTGCAAGCACACGCCCCACAATCCCAAAATATTGTTCAGCAAGTGTTGCAATCCCTGCATCAGGGCGTTCCGCTTTCTGATACACTTCCACAAACAACAAGGCACTATAGGACAATAATGCCCATAAACCAAACAACAAAATTAAGGTATAGGCAAAGCCCATTTCCGCTGAAGTAAGGGGCATAGCGAGCATACCCGCCCCAATCGTTGTCCCTGCGACAAGCAAGGCACTACCAAAGGTTTTATTTTTCACTTGATTACCCAAAATAACGACAATTCTCACATTGTAATCGATTGTAAGCCGTTGGTATAGCAGAGCAGACAGGAATTTTTTGTAAATTCCCTAAAATTAAACACATTGCACCCATCAAGCCAATAAAAATTATCCTGTTAAAAATACAATAGTTTTTTAAATAAGGAGATACTCTAAGACAAAAGTTGAACTAGTCGTCCTTGCCAAAAAAGTGTATGATAAAATCAGTCGATGAAGATAGGTAAAGCTCATGGAACGTTTTGATTTTAGTTATGCCCCATACGATGTACTAGATACACTCGAACGCAACATCTTACAAAGTTCGGTCAATATCGTGTTTTTCCACGATGATGAAGTGGTGATTCAACCCGAAACACCGATTGACACCTTATACGTTGTACTTAAAGGCATGATTAAAGAAATCAGTTCCGATGGCGAAGTCGTAACTTTATATCACCCAAAAGATACCTTTGATACACGAGCGGTGCTTGAAGGCATTAGCCATAACCAATTTATTGTAGCCGAACAAGCCCTATTATACGCCATTCCTAAAACTACCGTTTTACGCTTGATTGAATCCAATGTTCAATTTGCAACCTACTTTTACGCCAATATTACCGAAAAATTTTCCAGTATTTTAGGACAAAAAACTGAACAAGAATTAGCAGGTTTATTTGTTGCCAAAGTCAAAGATGCTTATCGTGGCAATACCTTATGGATAGAAGGACAACAACGCATTTCCGAAACTGCTCAAAGCATGAAAAAGCACCGAGTCAAATCGGTGCTTGTCAAACATGAAGATAAAATTGGCGTACTTACCGAATCCGTATTCCGAGATATTCTCATACAAGGTGCATCAGCAGATGACCCTGCACATCAATGGGCAAGTTACAACCTGATTGGCGTGGACATTCAAGACTACGTTTTTAATGCTTTATTAAAAATGATGCAATACAAAATCCAACGCCTTGTTGTGGAACAAGATGGACAACCTATCGGCACATTAGAACAAATCGACATTCTTGCCTATGTGTCCAATCATAGCCATTTACTTGCCGAACGCCTAGAAAATGCCGATAGCATAGAAGAATTAGAAAACGTTGCTCAACAAATGAATAGCGTGATTCAAGGCTTACATAACAACGGAATGCGTGCCATGCAACTGGCACAGCTGATGAAAGTGCTGAATAAGAGCCTAATTGAAAAAGCATGGAATTTTGTTGCCCCAGCAGAATTAATTGAAAATTCCTGCCTAATTGTGATGGGTTCAGAAGGACGTGGCGAACAAGTCCTAAAAACAGACCAAGACAATGCCTTAATTTTACGACCAAATGCCGATTTACACATGGCAGAACAGGCGACAGAACAACTTGCTCAACTGCTTGAACGCTTGGGCTATCCACCGTGTGCAGGTAAAATTATGGCAAATAACCCTGACTGGCGAAAACCATTACCAGAGTTTAAAAAAATGGTCGTGTCATGGTGTACTCGACCTGACCCAACCAGTATGATGAATCTTGCCATCTTTATGGACGCTCGTGCGATTGCAGGCGATGTTAGCCTACTTGAAGAAGTCAAAACCCATCTCAATAACTTCTTAACCGATGATGCAGGCATGATGATGATGTTTGCTCGTGCAGTTGACCAATTCCAAGAACAAACCCAAGGCTTTTTTGCCCAACTCCTTGGACGAGAACGCAATAAAACCATGGACGTCAAAAAAATGGGCTTATTCCCGATTGTACACGGCATTCGTTCCCTAAGTATTGAGGCAAAATTAGAAGAAACCAACACCTTTGAGCGAATCCAAAAACTGGTTGCCCTAAACAAACTCGATAAACAACTCGGACAAGATATTTCTGAGGCACTCGCTTACTTTATGGATTTACGCTTAAAATTTAATATCCGTTATGTTAAAAATAATCAAGCGATTATTCCAAACCAAGTCGAAGTACATAACCTTTCAACCTTAGAGCGAGATTTATTAAAAGATGCGTTAAAAGTGGTCAAAGACTTTAAACAAATGATTCGTTTACATTTCCATCTCACTAATATGTAGGAGAGCGACCATGTCCATGACCTTATGGCAAAAAATTCGCCGTGCCTATGAACGCAGACAACTTAAAGATGAACATTACGCCTATCTATACGATGAACACCCGAATGAATTGGTGAGTTTTGACTGTGAAACGACCAGTTTAAATGTAAAAGAAGGCGAAATTATTTCCATTGGTGCGGTTAAAATCCGTGATAATGTGGTTTTAACCAATGAATCGTTTTATGTTTTGGTAAAACCTGAAGGCATGATGGAGGCGACAAACGTAACCATTCATGGCTTACGCCCTAAAGATTTACGAGATGGATTACCGATTGAAGAGGCATTAAAACAATTTTTAGAATTTGTCGGCGGTCGTCCATTGGTCGGTTATTATTTGGAATATGATGTGGCAATGGTTAATAAATTCCTAAAACCTATGCTTGGGATTCGCTTGCCACAACCACAAATTGAAGTGTCATGGTTGTATTATCAACGAGAAATTGAACGTAATCAATATGATATTGTGGTCGATTTAAGTATGAATAAAATGTTTGAAAACTTGGGGATTCCTGATTTACCACGACATGATGCCTTAAATGATTCAATTAATGTGGCGATGATGTATTTGGCGTTGCAGAAGAAGAGGAAGTAGTTTGTTTTTCCTTTTTAAATCACAATCTATATTTTTTAGGTAGATGGTTAGATAAACTGGTACTTACCACCACACACAAGGCAGGAATTCCTATGGCGGTGGTGATGGGAATGGCTATACCCCCGATACTGATATTTATTATTGTATAGGCATATATGATAGTGTTTAAGGTGGCGAGGCATTTGGTTGGCTTGCAAACTTCCCTATATGTGAAGTCTCATGATAAAAATCTCTATAATTTACAGTGATATACTGAGTACTTAACAAAAGTTTAACAAATTCCTCTACATTGTTAATACGCTCAATAATAAATAGTAAATGAAAGATATTTAGAAAATAACAATTAGATAACCCATTTGCTTGCTCAAGTTGCCAACGAGAATGTTTTCCTAATAAATCCTTACTTAGGCTATCATTTGATTTATTAAATTCATTCGCAATATTTAACTGTGCTGGAGTTAAATCATTAATTACCAACTTTTTATTAGAAAGTAGCGTCATAAATTTATGAAATACATCTTTTGAGTGTAATGATAGGTAATCAAGCGATGTTAAAGAAATCTTGATAATTTTCCTATTATCTAGTTGTAAAGTTTCTTTAAGATTAGTTTCATCACTATTAAATAATATTTCTTTATTCTCCATTAGATATCTCATATGTCTATTAGCTTGTTTTTGTGAATCTAATAAACTTTTAGATAAATCATTTAAAATAAAGAATATATCTCCAGATTTTGACTTCCTAGTAAGCTCTTTCTTTTTCATTTCAATAAAAAATACATATTCTTCAGACTGTAAAACAATATCACATTCTAATTCTTCACTATCTAAATCTAAAGACGCTCTAATCTGTGGACTAATATCATACTTGCGACCAAAAATAACGTTAATATTTTTTTCTTCAAATTTTTTAACAATATATTTTTCTATAAGTAAACCTACTTCTGAGCTTTCTTCTTTTAAAATATCACACAAGATAACATATAAGGATATTGATGAAAATTGAGGATGAATAATTAAGTATTGTCCATCAATTTCAATACATGGTTTTGCTTTAAAATCAGTTTTACCAAAATCAAAAGTTTCTTTAAAATCTTGGTTTATAGACTGAAAATAAAATTTACTGAAGAAATTATCATCTATATTCTTTGGAATATCAGTTTTTTTAAAAAAAATAATATTTTTTTGTATATTGTTATCAAGAAAATCAACCATATTGATAAA
>JBHACK010000087.1:0-3369 GCA_041854545.1 Acinetobacter sp.
CAACCTGTATATTTTTTTCTGGATTGTCATCTAATAAATCACACGTTACAAATTCAACCATTTTAACCCCTGCTTTATCTCTTAATGATGGGGTAAAATTAACATGATTTTACAATCGTGCATATCCATCTTTAGTCTAAATGTACCTTTATTCGCTTTTAAATAGACGACAACCCGAAAAATCGGTACAATACCCTATCTTTTTATCATGATAGGATACACTTGTGGAATATCCGCTTATTTCTAAAGACGAATTACAACAAGCCAGCGAACAACTTTCAACCATTCGAGATTTTATCCGTTTTGGTGTTACCGCACTTCGTCAATATGATGCCCATTTAGGACAAGGAACAGAAGATTTTTTTGCTGAAAGTTCGGCATTAGTATTGCAAACGCTTTCTTTAGATTGGTCAGCTGACCCTGAAATATTAGATGCAAAATTATTACAATCAGAAAAACAACAATTTTTAGACTTATTAGAACGTCGTATCAATGAACGTGTACCGACGTCCTATTTATTAAACTTAGCCTATTTTTGTGGTAAACCTTTTTATGTTGATGAACGTGTACTGATTCCACGTTCACCGATTGCCGAGTTAATTAATACAGGATTTGCCCCTTATTTTAGCAATGCCCAAGCGGAGAATATTCACGCTTTACCTGAAATTCGCTCTAATCGAGAGCCTGTCCGTGTATTAGATATGTGTACAGGTTCGGGCTGTATAGCCATTGCTTTGGCGTATGCTTTTCCAAATGCTGAAGTCGATGCAACCGATATTTCTAAAGATGCGTTGGAAGTTGCTAGCTTAAATACTGAACATCACAATATGCAATACCAAATTGCATTATTAGAATCTGATTTATTTGAAAAAATTCCTGCAGAACATCAATACGATTTAATCGTGTCTAATCCCCCTTATGTTGATGCGGAAGATATGGCAGATTTACCTGCTGAATTTTTACATGAGCCTGAACTAGCGTTGGCAGCAGGGCAAGATGGTTTAGATTTAGTGCGTAAAATGCTAGCGGTAGCGGCGGATTATTTAACTGAAGATGGATTATTAGTCATTGAAGTAGGCAATAGTGAATGGGCATTACGTCAAAACTTTAATAAAATTGATTTCCATTGGTTACAATTCCAGCATGGTGGTTCAGGTATTTTTGCATTAACTGCCCAACAATGCCGAGAATATCAAGCAATTTTTCAACAAAGTATTGAATAATATATTCCTAATACTTAGGGTTAAATGTAAGCTTATAGTGATGTATTAATTGATTATTATGGATAATAATTGTTATAAATACCTTTGGTGTAGGATTATATGCAATTTGTCCATAATATTTTACATAGGTTTTTTAAAATAATTTTATGAGTATAATTAAGAAAGTTGATCGAAAGCAGATTCCTATTGATATTGAAAGAGAATTGTATAGTAAATCTGCTGGTCTTTGCAATATGTGTAAAAAGTTGGTTGTTGGGTATGGGCAATCAATAGCAGAAAAAGCTCATATATGTGCTTTTTCAGATAATGAGAATGCCCCTAGAGCTAATAAAGATTATGCTTATGACAATAGTATCAGTAACCTTATTTTATTATGCCCTAATTGTCATACAACAGTTGATAAATATCCTGAACTATTTCCTGTTGAACATTTACGTTGTATAAAAATAGAGCATGAAAATAAAGTTGCTAACTTATACAATAACGAACATAATCAATTTATTAAAGATATTAATAAGCTTGGAAAATTACAGGAAGTAAAAAATGCTTTGTATAAGAGTTTGGTTCCATGTATCCATGGATTTCGAGAAATCTGTGAACTGGCTAATTTAGAATCTAATTTTTTAGTACCAAATTATCCAAAATTTTATCCATTAAAAGATGTAATTCTTAATACATTATTAAATAATGTATTTATTAAATACAAAGAGTTAAAACCATTTTTAATTGGGTATTATGATGTAGATCAAGATACTAATTGCTTCCGTTTAAATAAACAGATAGATAATGTTACTTATCAAAACATAGAAAACTTAATTTTACAATTTCATCATTGCATATGTGATTGGCTTTATAAATGCAGAGAAAATAATTTGTTATAACTTATGGAGTTTACTTATGGCAGGCAATACCATTGGACAATTATTTACCGTAACTACCTGTGGCGAATCGCACGGTGTTGGCTTAATGGCGATTGTGGACGGTGTTCCACCCAACTTGGCATTAAGTGCAGAAGATTTACAAATTGAATTAGATAGACGTAAACCGGGGACATCAAAATTTGCCACACAACGCAAAGAACCCGATGAAGTCGAAATTATTTCAGGCGTATTTGAAGGTAAAACCACAGGTACACCGATTGGTTTACTCATCCGTAATACTGACCAAAAATCAAAGGATTATGGCAACATTGCCGAAACCTTCCGCCCAAATCATGCAGATTATACCTACACCCAAAAATACGGTTTCCGAGATTATCGTGGGGGTGGTCGTTCATCTGCACGAGAAACGGCAATGCGTGTGGCAGCAGGAGCGATTGCGAAAAAATATCTTGCTGAAAAATTTGGCATTGTGATTCGTGGTCATGTTACACAAATTGGTACAGAAAAAGCCGAAAAATTAGACTGGAATGAAGTCGCAAACAATCCATTTTTCTGTGGTGATGTAGATGCTGTACCACGTTTTGAACGCTTAGTTACATCATTGCGTGAACAAGGGACGAGTTGCGGTGCAAAATTGGAAATTTTTGCAGAAAATGTGCCTGTGGGTTGGGGAGAGCCAGTCTTTGACCGTTTAGATGCCGATATTGCCCATGCGATGATGAGCATTAATGCAGTAAAAGCCGTTGAAATTGGTGATGGTTTTGCAGTCGCTGAACAATTCGGGCATGAAAGCCGTGATGAACTCACACCAGAAGGGTTTACAGCCAATCATGCAGGTGGAATTTTAGGCGGAATTTCTAGTGGTCAAACCATTCGAGTTGCCATTGCCCTAAAACCAACCGCAAGTATTACTACCGCAGGAAAAACTATCAATTTAAAAGGCGAGGCGGTTGATGTGATTACTAAAGGTCGCCATGACCCATGTGTAGGCGTGCGTGCCACACCGATTGCAGAGGCGATGCTTGCCATTGTATTAATGGACCATTTTTTACGCCATCGTGCTCAAAATGCGGACGTTGTCATGCCATTAAAACCGATTGCCTAAGGACTAAACTTACGTTAAATAAACAATATAACCTTGCTAAAAACAAGGTTATATTTTTTTGCTTTTTTATTTAAAGAAAAACTGCACATGATATTGAGCAAGATGTTCCAATTCTTTTTGTGATAACCGCACAATTAATTTATCTAAAGCTAAATCTACA
>JBHACK010000088.1:0-6407 GCA_041854545.1 Acinetobacter sp.
GATGTAATTTTAACAAACTGTGTATTTTGACGCATATCTTCAATTATTGATACACTTTCAATGTTTGCCCATTGTTTAATTAAATCATCATTATAACTTATTTTACCATCTTGAATTACGAGAATATGACGTTTTTTGAATGAATTAATCGTATTTACAACCATTTGAGTATTTTCAAATTTTAAAATTGTTAATATAGAGTTAACTAATGATTTTTCCTTTGTTGGACGATGTTTTCTATCTAAACGATTTAAATACTGACAATATACCTTAATATGTTGTAAATGTGGTTTTTCTGTTAAATCTTCTATATTGGGTAAATCTGACTTTTTTTGTACTAAATTTTCTTGATTAAGTAAAAATTGATATACAATTACATTATCTTTTAAAATAATTAAATTTCTTTGTTTCATTATTTCAATTACTTGCTTTACATCTTGCTGTGAAAAATTTAACCATGATTTTAAAGCATTACATAAAGAATTTATATTTTTAGGTTGATTTTTTCTTAAAATATTAATAGCTAACTCTAACTGATGCTCTATATTTTCATTTAACTCAATACTTACAATTGGTCTTTTTATTTGTTGTACATCAAACTCCATAATTGAAAGTAAATCAACAATATATTCCATTGCCTTGTCATTACTCATAATATCAATTTTACATTCTAAAGGATTGACTTGTATTGATAATTGTCCAGCTAAAAATGCTAAGCCAAAATCTGCTGAATCCTTACCAATTTTTGGCATTTTTACCAATATTAATCGCTTTTGTTCAATTAAAGATGAAAAAGTTAAAAGACCATCTAAACTAATTGTTGTTGGTGATTTCGCATACACCAAATAAACCTGTTGATATTGAGTTAATAATTGTATTAACTCTTGTTCATTTTTTTGAATATTTTCAATATCCAATAATAAAATATTTTTCATTACAAAATCCTATTACAAATAAATAATACTCTATCAGTAATGTGGAGGAACATTGGTCAATGGGTCAAACGGTGCTACGCCCTGACTTAAATCTGCGGATTCCACACGTTGATATAACATTTGCATTTTACGATTTAAGTCTAAAATTTCTTGGTCTTGTTGTGCAATTTGTTGATTTAGACTTTCAATCACATCATCTAAAAATGTCATTTTCATTTGTAAATCTTCAATCATGCGTAATAACTGCTCTTGTGAGCCAGTTTGTGCTACACTAGCGAGTTGTTGAGATGATGACATAATATTCCCCTATTTTCCTGTTGAGATGTAACACATGGCATATATTACCCTAAAAAATGTACAGCTTGCGTTTGGTGGCCCTGCTCTACTTGATGGTGCAAATTTTACCCTAGAACGGGGCGAACGTGTATGTTTAATTGGTCGAAATGGTGAAGGAAAATCCACATTACTCAAACTGATTGCAGGGGAATTGCTTGCCGATTCAGGCGAAGTGGTGATGCAAAATGGCTTACGCATTGCCATGCTGGCTCAAGATGTACCGATGGATTCAGGACGAGTGGCAGATATTGTGGCAGAAGGTGCAGGCGAAATTGCCCAAATTTTAACTGCCTATCATCAAGCGAATCAGGCGTGTGTCTTAGGTGATGTGTCCGCCTGTGAAAAAATGGGTGAATTACAACATCAACTTGACCAACTCAATGGCTGGGCATTAGAAAATCAAGTCAATTTAATGTTAAGTAAGATGGGCTTAGACCCCAATGCTGACCTTGCTGATTTATCAGGGGGACGTAAACGCCGAGTTTTATTAGCCCGTGCCTTATTAACGCAACCAGATATTTTATTATTAGATGAACCGACCAACCATTTAGATGTAGAAAGTATCGAATGGTTAGAACAATTTTTATTAGAACAACACCATTTAACCCTGTTATTTATTTCACATGACCGCTCTTTTGTCGATAAATTATCAACACGCATTGTTGAGTTAGACCGTGGACAATTACGCAGTTTTGAAGGCAATTATTCACGTTATCTTGAGTTAAAAGCTCAACAACTCGAGGCGGAAGATAAGCAAAATGCGTTATTTGACAAAAAATTAGCGGAAGAAGAGGCTTGGATTCGTCAAGGCATTAAAGCAAGACGCACCCGCAATGAAGGGCGAGTGCGTGCCTTAAAAGCCTTACGAGAAGAATCAAAAGCACGGCGTTTTCAACAAGGCAAAGTCAATATGGCAATGCAAGAGGCACAACGCTCTGGAAAATTAGTCTTTGAAATAAATCATTTAGCGGTCGATTATGATGGTAAAACTTTAATTAAAGATTTTTCTGCCATTGTGTTGCGTGGCGACCGCATTGGTTTAGTGGGCGATAATGGGGTTGGTAAAACCACCTTAATCAAAGCGATTTTAGGGGAAATTGAACATCGTGGTACGGTAAAAGTGGGTACACAATTAGAAATTGCCTATTTTGACCAGTTACGTCATCAATTAGATTTAGAAAAATCAGTGGCAGATAATGTTTCTGAAGGTTCGGATTATGTCGATATTAATGGACAACGTCGCCATATTTTAGGCTATTTACAAGAGTTTTTATTTGCCCCTGAACGTGCCAGAACGCCTGTAAAAGCCTTATCAGGCGGTGAGCGAAATCGTGTCTTATTGGCAAAATTACTGTTAAAACCATCAAATTTAATTGTGATGGACGAGCCAACCAATGATTTAGATATGGTTACTTTAGAACTGTTAGAAGAATTATTAGGTGAATATAAAGGCACATTGTTGCTAATTAGCCACGACCGAGCATTTATGGATAATGTGGTTACATCAACATGGGTCTTTGATGGTCAAGGCAATATCAACGAATATGTGGGCGGTTATCAAGATTATTTAATGCAACGCCCAACCGTTGAAAAAGCCAAAGAGCCTAAAAAAGCAGAATCCAAAGAAAGTAAAACAGACAAAAACGAAACCAAAGCCCCTGCTCCAACTGAAAATACCAAGAAAAAACTCAGCTATAAAGAACAGCGTGAGTTAGAATCCTTGCCTAAAGAAATTGAACAACTTGAGCAGGAACAAGCCGAATTAAGCGAAAAACTGGCAGATGGCTCATGGTTTAATCAAGATTTGCAAGGGGCAAGCCAAGCCAGCGAACGTTTAGCAGAAATTGAATTGCTCTTGTTGGAAAAATTGGAACGTTGGACGGAATTGGAAGGCTAAAATGCAATAAGGTCAATGGAATACATTGACCTTATTTTTGTTAAGGCTCTTGCATCGCTTCAATCATATCAAACACAACGCTAGTTACATCACGGCTTAGACTACGGTCATTAAAAATTTCATATGCGGTAATGGTAATCGGTGTATGGCTTGGTAATAAACGTTGTTCTTGCTGAATTAACTCTTGAATTGGCAACAAAGTTTGACGAATCACCAAATGCAAGACATCTTCGGCTAAGATTTCTTCATCATCAATCAACAAGGTTTTTTCATGATAATAAGGCAATAAAATATCCTTTAAAAACGGCTTAATCTCTTGAATATCAAACACTTCAATATCTCGTGTTTGTTCAATGGTGCTAATATAATCCTTACATTCAATCAAGATATGATAATAACTCATCACACAACCCCCGTTTTATTGAAAACATTCATCACATAGATGATTCAATGTTATAATAACATGAACTTACGCAAGAATCACCCTTATGTACACACTTCGTCCCGATTTTTGGAAACACTACCGCTTACACGAACTCAATCCTTTGGAATGGGAAGCCTTATGCGATGGCTGTGGTTTATGTTGCTTAGTCAAATTAGAAGATGAAGATACAGGCAAAGTGGTTTATACCAAGGTCGCCTGCCAATTATTGGACTGTGAAACGGGGAAATGCTCCAACTATGAACAACGCCATCGCTTTGTGCCTGATTGTATCCAACTGACTGCGGACACCGTACAGCAAATGTACTGGTTACCGCAAAGCTGTGCCTATAAACGTCTTGCCCACGGCAGACCTTTACCAACATGGCATTATCTCAATACAGGTTCACGACAAAGCGTCATTGATGCGAAAAAATCGGTTGCAGGGCGTTGTATTTCCGAACAATCGATTCATGAAGATGATTTAGAAAATCATGTCGTGAAATGGGTTAAATAACCATCATTCAATTATATTTTTGAGCTAAGGCTCTCGCTTTTTTCTGCCAATGGCTTGCTAGTGCAGGGTGCTGTTGAGCCTGTGCCGATTGCATTAAAAGTTTATACAATTCAATTTGTTGATGATGAGCCAAAGGTTTAAGAATTTGCTCCGCAATTAAAGCATAACGTTGTTCTTGAGTTAAATCAAAATAGGCAAGATAGGTTTTTGCTAACTGAATCGATAATGCCAAATATAACGCCATTGGCATTTCAGCAAATTCTAACCGAGCCTGCTCCAAAATCACGATGGCTTGTTGTAAAAAATAGCGTTGCTCTTCTGCACGTTGGCTTGCATTGACCAACGCCAAGCGTAAAGTGCCACGTTGTAACGCCAATTCAGGGCTATTTTGCTGTAAAAATTGTTGGTCAGTTTCGCCTAATTGGGCAATCAATTCAGATGTATTCATAACGCTTATTTAATCATTTATTGATAAGATAATGGAAAATCGCAAACAACAATCCCCAATTTAGCAAAATGGTCACATAAAATACCATACGAAATTGTGGTTTGCGTGATTTATGATTTAAGACTTTATGGGCAATACTTGCTCCTATCCAACCGCCAAAAACCGCCCATAAATGTAAAGTATTTTCAGGAACTCGCCAGCCATCTCGTTTAGCTTGAGCTTTATCATACGCATACAAAGTAAAAGTAATCAGACTGCTCACCGTATAAGCCATGAAAATCCATTGATATATCGCCTGTTTGGACAAGAAAAATAAGCCAACCAATGCCATATAAAACAAGATGGCTAACATTAAGCTAAAATTTAATACTCCATTTGCAACATAGCGTGTATGTTGATGGCGATGATGTTGAGCCTTCATGAGCTATTCCTTAACGACGCTGTCTTAACCATGCAGTAATTGACAATCGATTTTGATGGCTTAATAACACTTCATGCAATAAATCACTTTGGAAAATGGCTAAGCGATTGGATTTAGGGGCAATAATTTGCCATTCCCCTTGTTTATCTTGCAAACGCAATTCACCGCCATATCCATCTTGCCAATGTTCGTGTAAATAATATACTGTTGAGATAACACGTCCATTTTTGCCTTGTGGATTATCACGATGAAGTTTATAAAATTCTCCTGCATGATAATGGGCAAAATGTCCTTCGACTTCATAAATCCCCAAATAAAATGCACGATTGAGTTGCTCGGCAAACTGTAATAATGCGGTTAAATGCTGTTGAGCCTGTGGCAGTTGTTCATCAATCCATAAAATATGGTCGCTACGAATCTCTTGTATGCGTCCATTTTGGATTTCTGCTTGACGAAATTGGGCATGATGTTGCCTACATTCTTCACGCAATGTTTGCACATTTTGCAAAGGATAGACATCATCTAGTATCGCAAATCCTGTTTGTTCTAATTGTTGTAAACACGATTCGATATTATGTTCATTAAGCCATGCTTGCTCAACAACAGCTTGAGCATCAATATCATCAAGATTTAATAGTGTGGTGTACATGAGCTGACCTATTCAAAACTATTTTCCAATTCTTCTAATTCCATCATCAACATTAACAGCTGTTCTTCTAACTCCGCTAATTGGGCGTTTTGTTCGCTTTGTTGATTCATGAATTGCAATAAATCTTGTTTGCGTTCGGTTTCGTATAACGATGTATCTGCCAGTTGTTGCTCAATCGTGGCTAAACTGTTGGACAGTTTTTCGATTTTATTTTCCAGTTGCTCAATGTTTTTGCGGAGTGGTCGTGTTAAATCACGGCGACGTGCCATTTCTTTACGTTGAGCATCTTTATCCATTTTTTGTGCTTTTGGCGTTTCGGCTTGCGTTGTTTTTTGTTCCGCCAGTTGTTGCTCTAACATTTGCTGACGTGCTTGGCGTAACCATTGAGCGTAATCGGTTAAATCGCCATCAAATTCATTGACTCGTCCGCCATGCACTAACCACAATTCATCACACACCGATGCAATTAATTGGCGTTCATGTGAAACCAACACCACAGCCCCTTCAAATTCTTGTAATGCCATACTTAAGGCATGACGCATATCTAAATCTAAATGGTTGGTCGGTTCATCTAAAATCAGTACATTTGGACGTTGCCAGACAATTAAGGCTAAGGCTAATCTAGCACGTTCACCGCCTGAAAATTTTTCACACGGCGTATCCATACGTTCACCACTAAAGCCAAAACCACCTAAAAACGCACGCAAACTGGCATCACTAATGGTTTTATCAGCAATACGAGAGAGTTGTAACATTGGGCTAGCAAGGTTATCTAAACTATCC
>JBHACK010000089.1:0-5554 GCA_041854545.1 Acinetobacter sp.
AACCATTACTGCTGCAACATCTTCAGCATTGTCTGATGGTGCATCGGCAATGTTGCTTATGTCCGCTCAACGTGCTAAAGATTTAGGCTTAAAACCTCGTGCGGTGATTCGTTCTATGGCAGTTGCTGGCTGTGATGCGGCAATTATGGGCTACGGGCCTGTTCCAGCCACGCAAAAGGCATTAAAACGTGCAGGTTTAACGATTGAAGATATTCAAACCGTTGAACTCAATGAAGCCTTTGCTGCTCAAGGTTTATCTGTCTTAAAAGGCTTAGGCTTGTATGATAAACAAGAGATTGTTAATTTAAATGGCGGTGCGATTGCTCTTGGACACCCACTTGGTTGTTCAGGTGCGAGAATTACCACAACCTTGCTCAATGTCATGGAACAGCAAGATACGCAAATCGGTTTAGCAACGATGTGTATCGGTTTAGGTCAAGGAATTGCAACTGTGATTGAGCGTGTATAATTGCTTAGTTAATGGTAAAAACCAGTCTAATTTTTAGGCTGGTTTTTTAGTTTAGGGTATGTTAAAGTACTGTACATAAAAAGCCAATTATCCAAATTGGCTTTCTATCTTTTATTCATCATCGTCCTTTTTTGGTGGTACAGGTGCAAACCAACCGACCAACAGCAAGCCCAACCCTACACCAATAAAGGATACAATTCTTGCAACACCACCACTATTGCCCAAATCGATTAAAAATAATTTAATCACAACCACGCCCACTAAACTTGCTCCTGCTATCCATAAGGTTCGAGCCAGTTGTTTATTGGCAATCACCATCACACTAATGCCAATCGCTGACCACACCAACGATAGACTGGCTTGTACGCCAAAATCCGCCACTAAACTTGCAAAATTCCATGCAATATCGCTATAAAAATGCCACGTCCGCATGACGATTGAACTGATGACGATTAGACCAAGCCCTGCCCCAGTCATCATCAATATTGGTTTTAATTTAGCCAGTTGTTGATTTTGTGTTCCTTGATACCATACTATCGCCAATAAAATAGCAATCATATCCATTGCATTTAACATAGGGAGCCGTGTTCCAATCACCATTGGCGTAGAAATCGCCACATCGAGCAACCAAATTGATGCAATCAACATACAAAGCAGTTGTCCCCATTGTTGATAGGCTTGGACAAAGGTTGTTTTCCATGAAAATGGAGCATAAACCAAGCCAGCCCACAGTATTAAACTTGCGACCCCCCATAAATAGGCAACATTTGCATTTAAACTTTGACTGAATAAATAACTTGCTACCCCAAGCACCAGACTTAAATGCACAAAATGCACTAAATTTGCCTTGATTTGGCTTAGGCGTTGTCCTGCCAAAATCCATAAACTAAGCATAAGACTGACCAAGGCAAGTAGAATAATATGAGCCGTTGTCTGATAAATATCAGCTAAATTGACCAGTATCAAACTTATCATCGGCATAAAAATTAAATTGAAATATGCCAAACTGTGCCAATATCGCCCTGTCAAAGATTGAATGACATTAAATACCAAAGCAAAAATAGCAAAACTAAACAGCATTGCCCATGTAAAATTAAACCGTGAGCCTAGGTCAAAAGTGTATTCGATTTGATAATTAAAGGTACGATATAACACAAAAAAGCCCATCAATAACGCAAATAAACCTGCGATGAGATACACGTTCGAGAGTTTTTTGTGTGGATTTTGCCAAGATGGTAAATGCAAACTAAAGGCAGTTGCCAATATGGCGATACTACTCATTAAGCCTAGGAAAATAAATTTAATTTCGTACGCTAAAGATTGATTGAGAAAAACGTAGTACAACGTCCAAAGTATGGCGATTGGCATAAACACGGCAACGACTGTATTTGCAACACGATATAACCACACCGCAAGCCCAATGCAACCGATGATTAAAAGCCATGCCGTAGCCAATATGCCAAACCATAAACTTGGCAAAATCATGGCATGGATTAAGGTTAAAGCCAAAGCAATTTGTTGGGTTTTGATTTCCCATTCGGCAGAATGTTGTCGCCCTTGCCAATGTTGCCACAAACCATACGCTAAAGCACCCGCCAACACGAGCCACAATGTACCATAACGATTCGCTTTTAACAGATGGTCTTCCACTATCCGCCATAATTGATAATCATCAAACCATAACACGCTACTGCAAACCAAGACCATCAAAGCAAAACAGCGAGCCATTGGCACACGTTGTTTTAAGCCAAATACATAGACCAAACACGCCTGCAATGCCCACAAGCCAACGGCTAACGCATCATCAAAGCCCAATCCAATGCCTAAGCTGATAAAACAGCCCACTAATAACCATAATGCGTGAGATAAAGTATCGTCCTGTTTTGCTAAGGTTCGAGCAAAAAATAAAGCAATCCCTGCATAAATGACCGCAAAACTCCATGATAAATACATTGACGCTTGAGCAAACCAATCATTGACCGTGAAATATAAAAATAAAAAGCCTGCCAAAGCACTTCCAAACAATACGCTGGCATCTAACACGCCCACTTGCAAACCAAACCGCAGATAATGATGATAAATTTGCGATAAGGTCGCTTGATTGGCTAAAGATGGTATAGGTTGAGTCTGTTGTAACTGCAACCGAGCATACATACACACCATATAACCATACAGCACCACATGATAAAAACCAAACGCCAAACTGGCAAAACGAGACTCTGCCAACATCATCTCTGACGCACGCCCTTGCCATAAAAATGCGATGGCGAACGTGCCTAATAAACTCATTGCATTTAAACTTCGCCACGTTTTAAACTGGGAAATCATCGCAATTCCAGTATTGAGCAATGCCAAATAACAAAACAATCCTAAATAATTGTTACTGCCTGATGACGTTAAAATCGGCGTTGCCAAACCGCCAATGAGTGCGATTTGAGCCAAAATTTTAGCATCTTGACGTAATGCCAATACAATTTTGCCAACCACGACCATCAGCATTAATACAAAAGCGGTTGATGGTGCAATTAATTGCGGTAATTTTAATGATGCCAATGTGGTCAAATACATCACCGCCAAACCAAAACCTTGCAAAATCAAGCCATATTCACGGCGTTTTTGAGCCAAATAAATCCCTGCTCCAGTTGCCACCAAACCAGATAAACCAACCGCTAAATAACGTAACCATAATGGCGTATCAATATAATCACTGGCAAATCGCAATAAAAAGGCAAGCCCTAAAAATAAAATTGCCACCCCAATTTTTAACATTGGATTCCCTGTGCTAAACCAAGCCCAAACCTGCTCTATCAATGATGGCGATGATGGACGAGATGAATGCCAGCGAGATGTATTAACCGTTTCAGTTTTAGGGAAAATAACATTTTGTTCTTGTTGATGGGGCGTTTCAGCGTTCGGAAAAATCACTTCTGTTGATGACGTTTTTTCTGCTTTTGGAAAAATCACATCATCTGTATGATAAATATCGTTTGCTTTTGGAAAAGTCGTTTCTGATGATAGATGATGTTCAGGTTTTGGCACAATTTCGATATTTTCATTTTTATTTTCAATCGCTTGATGTGTTGATTTAATATTTATATGTTCTGATGATTGAGCCTGTTCAAGCTGTTGTTGTAGCCGTTTAATCTGTTGTTGTAATTGTTTAATATGCTCCGAATGCTCATTAAGCCGAGCATGATAATGTAGTAACACAATGATAATGCCAATTAAAAATAGCACAACCATAATATTCCCCTAAAACCTAGATTTTTTAGGAGATTAACACACTTTATGCTTTTTTCCTATTGCCATTTTTGACCAATAAAAATGGGGAATTGCACATTCCCCTATTTCATCTTTTATGGCTGTTTTAGATAAGGCCATGCCGCTTTTAAATAAATAAACATTGACCATAAGGTTAAAATCACTGCAAAATACAAAATAATATAAGCATAAAATTCAACAGGTTGCCAATTTAATAAAAATACACTAATTGCAATCATTTGAAATGCGGTTTTATATTTGCCCATGGTTGAAACTGCAACGCTGGCTCTTGCTCCTAATTCAGCCATCCACTCACGCAATGCTGAAACAGTAATCTCTCGAGAAATAATCACAATCGCCGCAAATGCCATCAATACATTTGGATGTTGTTGTACCAGTACAATTAATGCCGCAGCAACCATTAATTTATCCGCCACTGGGTCTAAAAAACGTCCAAATGCAGATGTTTGATTTAAGGTGCGAGCCAAATAACCATCAAACCAGTCTGTAACCGCTGCCAATATAAAAATTAAGGTTAGAATGACATTGCGTACCAAAATTCCTGTATTTTCGACTTGCTCACCGCCATACCACTCACTTGGCGACCAATACGCCAACACTAAAAAAACGGGAATTAAGGCAATGCGTGCCAAGGTTAAAATATTTGGAATATTCAGGATACGACCTGTTGTCATGAAAACACCATTGTTCATTATGTGGACTACCCACGAATTTATGCGAATTATAGCACATTCCTAAAAAAACTTGCTGACCGAATCGCACCATTTATCCGCTGAAAACGTCCATTTATTCATGTAAAACCTTATAAATTTGCGTGGCTAAATGTTCACCAATCCCATTCACTTGCATTAAATCTTCTTTTGATGCACTTAACACCCCTTGCAATCCTGCAAAATGCGTTAATAAATCACGGCGACGTTTCTCACCTAAATTTGGAATCACTTCTAAAATAGATTGTCCACGGCGTTTATCTCGCTTGGCTCGATGGCGGGTAATGGCAAAACGGTGTGCTTCATCTCGCACTTGTTGAATTAAATGCAATGCCTTATGGTCTTCTGTTAATTGAATCCGTTGTCCATTGACGTGTAAAGTTTCTAGCCCTGCTTTTCGCCCTTCTCCTTTGGACACTCCAACCAAAAATGCGGTTAAATTTAACTCTTGCATTACCTGTTCCGCAACTGCAAGCTGACCTTTCCCCCCATCAATCAACAATAAATCAGGTAAGGGAGCTTTTTTATAACGCCGTGTTAATGCCTGACGCATTGCCGAATAATCATCTCCTGCTGGAATATTATCAATACTAAATTGACGATAATCTCGTTTTCTTGCTCCACCTTGGTCAAAAACCACACAAGATGCAATGGTCGCTTCGCCCATCGTATGACTAATATCAAAACATTCAATACGGTCAATCTGCCGTCCTAAGACTTGAGCCAAAGCATCAAACCGTTGTTTTAATTCTATATGATGACGTAATTGAGCATCTAAGGCTTGTTGCACATTTAATTCCGCTAATTGCAACCACTCTGCACGCATTTCCTTTACTTTCGCCTTAATCTGCACCTTTCTCCCTGCTTGCTCACTTAACACTTGAGATAATGTGGTTTGTTGTGGCAAACTCATCGGCACAATAATTTCACTTGGCACATCATCGGACACTTGAAAATAAAAATGGCTAATAAACTCTGCCAATACATCAGCCAACGTTTGCCCATCATCAACATTTAACCACACATCAGGAAAATAATGCTGACCGCCCAACATCTGCCCATAACGCACCATCATCACTTGCACCGCAATCAT
>JBHACK010000090.1:0-11375 GCA_041854545.1 Acinetobacter sp.
TACTGATTTTTAATGTTGAATCTCACACGCTAGGACTTGTCCCTGTTGTACCTGAAACATGGCATAATCTATCTTTAATTGTTGTAAAAATGGTGTCATGACTGACTTATCCAAAACCGTGATAAATACTTGACTCCCTAATTCTGCTAAGCGTTGTAAAAGCCGTTGTTGTGCCATAGCATCTAACTCAGCAGATAAATCATCTAATAAGACAATCGTTTGTCGATTTTTGGAATGTAACATAGCAATTTGTGATAGTTTTAATGCCATCATCAGCATTTTTTTCTGCCCACGAGAAAACACTTTATCAACATCACCTAAAGCGGTCTTCAAGCGTAAATCCGCACGATGTACGCCATATTCGGTTGTACCACGCTGTACATCTCGTTCATATTGTGCAATTAAATCATGTGCTAAGCCCAATTCTGTATGAAATCCAGCATAATAGCCTAATTGTACCTGAATATCGGGCAATAACTGTTGTAGTTCAGCATAAAAATAGCGTTGCCATTCATCAACCACATGGACACGCTGTTGATGAATCAATTCACCATACTCAACTAAAACATGATTCCAAGGCTCAAGTTGAGCTAAAGTAACCGTAGATGATTTTAATAAACGATTACGCTGTTTTAAGGCTCGTCCATACTGTTGCCATGCAGGATAAAATTGATGTTCCACGTGAAACATCAACCAATCCAACAGCTGACGACGTGGCTTTGCTCCATAATCCAATACATCGGCACTTTGTGGGTCAAGATGGTGTACTGGTAAAAGTTTAGCGAGTTGTCCCTGTGTTGCCACATTATCACCATTGACACGAATTAACTGTTCGCCTGTGGCATATTTTTGTACCCCCATTTTATCCTGTGTGGATTGGGCAAAAATCACCGCATCTTTGGCTTGATGTTGAATATAGACTTTAGGCAAATGTGTGCGAAAAGAACGTCCTGTAGCTAAGATATGCAAGCATTCTAAAATAGATGTTTTCCCTGAACCATTTTCACCATAAAAAACATTAAACGGTTGTAAATCAGAGATTACAACCGTTGAAAGATTCCGTATTCGCTCAATGCTAAGATGTGAAATTTGCATATGTCGCCATCACAGCATTGCTTAATTACGCATTGGCATAACCACATAGGTTTGATTATCACAACTTGGGTCTTGTACTAAAACCGCAGAATTGGTTTCTGTCATGGTCATTTGTACATCATCACCATCTAATACATCTAAAATATTGATGAGATATTGTGCATTAAATGACATTTCCAAACCTTCAAATGGATAATCAATCGCTAAATCTTCCGATGCTTCATCTTGCTCAGGGTTATTGGCACGCAACTGCAAATTATTTTGCTCAAAGGTTAAGAATACCCCATGCAGTTTTTCATTACTTAAAATCGCAACACGTTGTAATGATTGACGTAATACATCATGTTGTAATAAAACAGGTTTATCCCCATTGCGTGGAATCACCTTACGATAATCTGGGAATTTACCATTAATCAACTTTGTAGTAAATCGTACTAAAATATCCGCTTGTTCCTTGTCTTTTGCAGGCACTTGAATGCTGACATGGAATAATTCTTGACCAATATGTAACACAAGCTCCCCATCTTCCACACTCAATAAACGCTGTAATTCGCTCACCGCTTTGCGTGGAATAATCGCTTGTACTAATTGTTCTACTTCAGCAAATGCCGTACTTTCACACAAGGCTAAACGATGTCCATCTGTAGTTACTGCACGCAACTGATTTTGCTCAATTTCTAATAATGTCCCTGTTAAATAAAAACGTACATCTTGCACCGCCATCGCAAATGCTGTTTTTTCAAATAAACGTTTTAATTCACGCTGTGCCACACGCACTTCTGTGCCACGCACTTGCTCTGTGCTTAACAATGGATAATCTTCTGCCTTGAGTGTCCCTAGCACAAATTTACTTTTTCCTGAAGTCAATAAACAACGTTGGTCATCGGTAATTTTTAAATCAATCAATGAACCTGCAGGCAATGATTTACAAATATCCATCAGCTTGCGTGCGGGAATGGTTGTTTCACCTTGTTGCACACATGCCCCTTCTGCCAATTCCGCTGTTGCCACTAATTCGACTTCCAAATCTGAACCAATGACCGTCAAAGCATTTGCCGTTGCTTGCAATTTAACATTTGATAAAATATTAATCGTATGACGACGCTCAACCACTCCAACAACATGAGAAAGCACATTAACCAAACTTTCTTTACTGATTTTCAGACGCACAACAATCACTCAACTCAAACAAATAACACGATAAAAACAGTTAAGCATAACGAAAAAATACATGCTTTGGCAAGATTTCTATAGGGCATTTTTTCAGCACTATCGCGATTCCCCAAAAATCCAATTATAAATCAATGCCTAGCTTTGTAACAACTTTAATAAATTTTTGTAATCTTCAGCAAATGCCACATCAGTCTCACATAATTCTTGAACCTTTTCACAGGCATGCATCACCGTGCTATGGTCTCGTCCACCAAATGCCATACCAATTTCAGGAAAACTTTCCCCTGTTAATTCTCGAGCCAAGCCCATTGCTAATTGACGTGGGCGAGCATAAATCCGTGTACGTTTAGGCCCCACTAACTCTTTGAGTGGAATACGAAAATACTCACTGACCACACGCTGAATATTTTCCACATTGATGGTTCTAGCACGAATTGCTAACACATCTTTGAGCGAATCACGCACCAATTCCAAATCGATAGGACAGCCCTTAAAACGAGCCATTGCCACCACTTTGTTTAACGCCCCTTCCAATTCACGCACATTGGCGACCACTTGTTGAGCAATAAACAAGGCACAATTTCTCGGCAATTCAATCCCTGTACTTTCTGCTTTTTTCAATAAAATCCCAATCCGTGTTTCAATATCTGGCGGTTCAATCCCTACTGACAGGCCCCATGAAAAACGAGAAACTAAACGTGGTTCTAAATCAGTTAATTCTTTAGGATAACGGTCAGAAGTTAAAATAATTTGTTTAGAATCATCAAGTAAGGCATTAAATGTATAGAAAAATTCTTCCATACTTTTTTCACCGGTCAGTAAATGCACATCATCGACCAATAACAAATCAAGCGAGCGGTACATTTTTTTAAACTCTTCCATCGTACCACTACTGACAGCAGTAACATAACCACGCACAAAATCTTCCGTTGTAATATACATCACCTTGGCATTTGGACGAGCTTGTAACAACGCATTGCCCACCGCTTGCATTAAGTGCGTTTTTCCTAACCCTGTAGAACCATATAAAAACAATGGGTTATGTTGAGATTCACCTAATTGGGTTAAAACTTTACGGCAAGTATCCGCCGCCATTTTATTGGAACGACCTTCCACAAATAACGAAAACACAAACAACGGATTCAACTCACGCCCTTTGCCTTGATTATTTGCGGTCTTAGATTTACTGCCTGTCGTTCCCCCCTTATCTTTTTCCTTTTTCGCACGCACTGTTACAGGGGTTGAAAGAGCAGCAGTGGTTGTTGCAGGACGCTCTTCATCGGTCAACACATCTTTCCCCGGACGAGCATCAACCAATAACTCAATTTGGTCAGCCAAAATTCGCCCTTCAGACAGTTGTTCAACTGCAATGGCAATCATTTCAAAATAATGCGTTCGAATATGCCCACAAAAATAAGGGTTTGGCGTATAAATACGCAACCCTGTTGCAGACTCTTCCACATCAAGCACACGAATCCACATCGCAAAGGCATTGGTTGGAATCACTTCTTTCAAACGGCTCAGACAATCATCCCAAAGCATATCAGACCTATACTCCACAACTGTCAATATTCACAGTCAGACAATAATTTAAATTTATTTTTTCATATTGTAAACCAAGCATTCCACAAATGCTAGAAAAATCTTTGTTGAGCTGTGGATAACTCTACGGATAATTCTATTGATAAAACCTAATTTTTTAAAAAGCCAAAATTATCCACAAATTGTACACAACTTTTTCATAGGTTTATCCACATAATAACATATTGATTATTATCTTAAAATATCAAAAATAGGCACTTATCCACAGAACTAATAATAATATATTAAATTTTATAATTTAAAAATTTATAATTATTGATTGAAAAAACTGTGGATAACTTGAGATTGTCTGTTTTGTCATCAATTTTTGCGATGTTTAGGTTTAAAAGTACTACGAAAAATAATCATTTTATCTTTAAATTACTTTGTTTTTCATTGTGTTAATAGAAGTTTTATCTAGATAAAAACAAGGCTTTTCTATTGTGTATAACTGCTATTTATCCTATTCTTTTTTAAATTTATTTTTTGAGATAAAACGCTTTTGATATATTTTAAGTGTTTGATTTTTAGAATGATAATTTCTTGTTGTTCTTAAGATGTTTTGCAAATTGCAAGGTTTGAGTGTGGTGTTTAATTCGAATTTAAATTATTTCAAAAATTATGGTTGTGCCATTGATTTAAATTTATAAAATCAATCTTTGGGTTATCCACAAGGATGGTGTTATTCAAATTTAAATTTATTTTTTGATGTTTTTACAATTAAACCTAAGATTAGGATTGACAGGCTAAGCAATACACAATAAAATTATCTATCTTTTATTTATTGCAATAGCATGATTTTGGAATTTTAGCTATGAAACGTACATTTCAACCTTCTGAATTAAAACGTAAACGTACTCACGGTTTCCGTGCACGTATGGCAACTAAAGCAGGTCGTCAAGTGTTAGCTCGTCGTCGTGCCAAAGGTCGTCACAGCTTAACTGTTTAAGCTTGGTTTTACCTATAAGATTTGGGTATGTCGCTTTATTGTTTTAGCAAAACTCAACGTTTGGGGAATGCCACAGACTTTAAAGGGGTTTTTGATGATGCACAATTTAAGGTGCATCAACCCAATCTGTTAGTGTTGGCGAAGTTTAATCAATTAGCCCACTCTCGGTTGGGTTTAGTTGTCGCCAAAAAAAAAGTGCGTCGTGCTCATGAGAGAAATAGAATAAAGCGATTAGCACGAGAACGTTTCCGTTTATCTCAACAATGGGCATATAGCTTGGATATTGTTGTGATGCCTAAAGTTGGGATTGAAGTTGTATCCAATGCAGAGTTAGTGAAACAGTTTGATGCATTGTGGTCAAAATTGCAGTATTTAGCAAAAAAACAATCTCCTCCTCTTTGTTAATCGTGCTAACCAATGGCAAGTCTATTACGTTGGTTTATTCGGTTTTATCAAATTGCGATTAGCCCTCTTCTTGGGCCTCGTTGTCGTTATATTCCTACATGTTCACAATACGCATTAGAAGCGATTCAGTTGCATGGTGCCGTTCGGGGTAGCTTACTGTCGTTTCAGCGGGTGTGTCGTTGTCATCCTTGGGGTGGGTCGGGTTATGACCCTGTTCCTGTATTGGGCAATGTCTCTCCTGTTTATGCTTTTTCTGTGCAAACGCCTTATGTGGGTGTGCCGTTTAGCAGGAATTTTATTCAACTCCATTTTTCATTCGTTAAGGTTTTTTATTATGCAAAAGTGGGCTAGGTTAGCAATTTTAGCGGGTATGTTTATTACTGCTTATTTGCTTATTTTAGCTTGGCAGAAAGATTATGGCCAAGCCTCTACACAAGCTCAGCAATCGACGGTAGCGACGGCTCAAACGCAATCTACGACCGTAACTCCATCTACACCGCAAGCATATATTGCAGGTCAAACCGCAGTAACACCAGTTGCAACGCAACATACGTTGGTTTCGGTTAAAACGGATTTGTATCAGTTATGGATTAATCCTAAAGGCGGTGATATTGTTCGTTTAGAGTTATTGTCTCACGATAAAGGCAAAAATAGCGACCAGCCATTTGTGATGCTTGAACAGGATGAAACACGCACTTATGTTGCTCAATCAGGGTTGTTAGGTTTAAATGGCTTTAGTCAAGTTGAACAACCGCTCTATGAAGTGGAAAAAACGCAATATGATTTAAGTGATTTCCAAGCACCAACAGGGGATAAAAACACCTTGTTAGTGAAGATGGTGCATAAAACACCTGAAGGCGTGGAAGTGGTTAAATCTTTCCGTTTTGAGCAAGGGAAATATCCGATTGTTGTTTCGCATACGGTGAATAATTTAAGTAGCCAAATGTGGCAAACGCAAATGTTTGGTCAATTAACTCGTGATAATTCTGCTGACCCTGGTCAAGCTGACCAAGGGATTTTCACTTTAGGAACGTATTTAGGCGGAGCATGGGGTACACCGAGCGAGCATTATAATAAATTAAAATTTGCGAATTTTACAGATGAAAAATTGAGTGTTGAAACCGAAGGCGGTTGGGTTGCGATGGTTCAGCATTATTTTGTGAGTGCATGGGTACCTGGGACGTTAAAATTAACGCAAGACAGCAGTCAGCCATATACAGCAAAATTAGAATCACGCAAAGTGAATGAGTTGAATGTTATTGGTTTCACTTCTCCTGTGATTAATGTGCCTGCAGGGACATCAATGACCGTAGATGCTCAGTTATATTCAGGCCCGAAAATTCAGTCTAAGTTAAAGGATTTAGCGGTAGGTTTAAATCAAACGGTTGATTATGGTTGGTTATGGCCGATTGCAAAATTATTATTTATGGGCTTAGAGATGTTCCATAAGATTGTGGGCAACTGGGGCTGGGCGATTATTTTATTGACCGTTTTGGTGAAATTAATTTTATGGCCATTATCGTCTAAAAGCTATCGTTCGATGGCGAAAATGCGTGTCATTGCACCAGAAATGCAACGGATGAAGGAAGAATTTGGCGAAGACCGTATGCGTTTCTCTCAAGAAATGATGGCATTGTATAAGCGTGAGCAAGTCAATCCATTATCAGGGTGTTTACCATTGTTCTTGCAAATGCCAATTTTCTTAGCCTTGTATTGGGTGTTGATGGAAAGTGTGGAATTACGTCATGCACCGTGGTTAGGCTGGATTCAAGATTTGTCTGCGATGGACCCATGGTTTATCTTGCCATTGTTTATGGGGGCAACCATGTATATTCAGCAGAAGTTGAACCCACAACCTACTGACCCAATGCAAGCAAAAGTGTTTGCCTTAATGCCAATTATCTTTACGGTGTTCTTATTATTCTTCCCTGCTGGTTTGGTTTTATACTGGATTGTCAATAACTTGATTACAATCTTACAGCAAGGTTTGATTAATAAAGCGGTTGAGAAAGAGCGTGTGCAAAAAGAGCAAGCCAGTAGCAATAGTTAAGGCTTGGTGAATGAAAATAATCCGCTGTCTGCTTAAGTCAGCGGATTTTTTTTGTTGTATTTTAAGATGATGTGAAATTGCACATCAAAGGGTATGCTACACTAAGAACCTGTTCACAATTAATTATGCTTTGGTATTTTTGTAGAATATTTTATTAACAATCATTGCTTTTTTGCCAAAAATGGCTAAATTTTGCTTTTCTGCGTCAAAAACTTGCTTGATAGAATCACTATCAATCTGCATTTTTTCCTTGAAAAGCTGGCAATTTATCTCATTTTTGCCTAAAAAAATTAATCGTGAACAGGTTCTAAGCATTTTAAATATGGGGTGATTGATGTCAAAACAAGAATATATTCAGCCGACACAATGGGGTTTATCTGCAATTTTATTGGCGTATGTGATTTGGGGGTTATTTCCATTATATTGGATTCCGTTGATGAGTTATCCTGCTGACCAAATGTTGGCACATCGTATTATTTGGGGAGCAGTTTTTGCGGTGTGTGCCGTGTTGCTGTTTCGGCAAACATCTGCCTTGTGGAAAAGTATGCAATCTATCCACACCTTGTTGATTTTTTCTGCGTGTGCGATGTTGTTGTCGGTGAATTGGCTGACATATTTGTTTGCGATTACATCAAAACAAGTGTTACAGGCGAGTTTGGGCTATTTTATTGCTCCTTTGGTCAGTATTTTTTGTGGGCGTTTGTTTTTAAAGGAAGTCTTGTCTATTTCGCAATATGTAGCGATTGGATTTGCCAGTATAGGCGTGTTATGGTTGGCGGTGTTAGGTGGGGCAATGCCGTGGTATGCTTTGATTTTGGCGGTTTCATGGGGCGTGTATGGGCTGTTGCGTAAATTAGCTCCTTTGCCTGCGTTGTTGGGGTTTACGTTGGAAACTTTGCTGTTATTGCCATTTGCCGTATTGTTTTTGTTATGGCAGGCTCAACAGGGGAGTTTGCAGTTTTTGGAGTTGCCAATTTTGCCTTTTACATTGTTGATTGGGAGTGGCTTAATTACGATGATTCCCTTATTGTTATTTGCCTTTGGTTCAAAGGTGATTCGTTTATCAACAGTTGGGATTTTGCAGTATATTACGCCAACCTTGCAGTTTGTGTTAGGGATTTTTGTATTTTCAGAATTATTTGATTTTCATCGTTTTATTGGTTATTTGTTGGTATGGTGTGGAGTAGTATTATTTATTGTGAGTAATGTTCGACAAATACGGTTAGAACAAAAGCAGAAAGCAGAAATGTAAACTGTTATACTATGCAAAAAATGTAATACATTGAGTGTTAATATGACCTTTAAAACCACAACAATTACTGCCATTGCTACACCACTTGGACGTGGCGGTGTAGGCGTGATACGTTTATCTGGGGCGAATGCCTTTGCCATTGCTGAACGTTTAACCCAAAAGCCTTTACCCAAACCTCGTCAAGCAGGATTTCGCCAATTTTACGATAAAGATGGTGAAGTCTTAGATGAAGGAATTTTACTTTGTTTCCCAAATCCACACTCATTTACAGGTGAAGATGTGGTGGAAATTCAAGGACATGGCGGTGTTGTTATTCAAAATACCTTATTGGCTCGTGTATTAGAGCTTGGTGCAACGCCTGCTCAAGCAGGCGAGTTTTCCATGCGTGCCTTTGAAAATGGTAAAATGGATTTAGTACAAGCAGAAGCGATTGCCGATTTAATTGATGCCAGTTCACAAGCTGCGGCACGTTCTGCAGTTCGTTCATTACAAGGGGCATTTTCGCAACGTGTTAATGATGTATTAGAAAAATTGATACATTTACGTTTACACGTTGAAGCTGCCATCGATTTTCCTGAAGAAGAAATAGACTTTTTGGCAGATGGTAAAATTCTAGCGTTATTGGACGATGTACAGTTCTCTATCAAACAAGTGCAACAATCCGCACGACAAGGGCAACTGTTACGAGAAGGGTTACAAGTAGTGATTGCAGGTAAGCCAAATGCAGGAAAATCTAGTTTACTCAATGCCTTAGCTGGAGTAGATAGAGCGATTGTAACCGATATTGCAGGGACAACACGAGATGTTTTACATGAAAAAATTACTTTAAATGGCTTGCCGATTACTCTAACAGATACTGCAGGATTGCGTGAAACAGGCGATATTGTAGAGCAAGAAGGGATTCGCCGTGCGATGAAAGAAATTGAACAGGCGGATTTACTATTATTTGTTTATGATATGGCAAGTGAACAAAATCCACTCGCCATTGCAGAACAATTTTTTGCGGAACATTTACAGCCAAAACGCACGCTTATCATTGCCAATAAATGCGATTTAACCGATATTTCCGCTCAAGTTGATGATTTGCAGGGCTATCGCCGTGCGATTGTGTCCGCTCAACAGCAACACGGCATACAGGGCTTAATCGATTTAATTACCCAGTTTGCAGGATTCCAACCTGAAGAAGATACCTTTATTGCCCGTACACGCCATTTAGATGCGATGCAACGGACACAAGGCTTTTTAGCAGAAGCTCGTGAACAGTTGGTAGAATATCATGCAGGGGAATTGGTTGCGGAATCGTTGCGTTTAGCTCAAAATGCGTTAAGTGAAATTACAGGGGAATTTACCGCAGATGATTTATTAGGGAAAATTTTTGGTAGTTTTTGTATTGGAAAATAAGGATATTGTAATAAAAAGACACCTTCACGGTGTCTTTTATGTTGAATGATTAGATAGAAAAAGACGAACCACAACCACAAGTTGTTGTAGCATTTGGATTTTGTACCACAAAGCGTGAACCTTCCAAGCCTTCCACATAATCAACGGTCGAGCCAACTAAATATTGATAACTAAGCGCATCTACGACCATGGTTACATCACCATTTTCAAATTGAGCGTCATCTTCATTGGCACTTTCAGCAAAATTAAAGCCATAGGAAAAGCCAGAGCAACCGCCCCCTGTGACATAAACACGCAACATCAAGGCAGGATTACCTTCACTTTCACGCAATTTACGCATTTTATTGGCAGCATTATCGGTTAAAATTAAAGCAGGTTCAGTCATCATTTTACTCACAAAGTTTCTCTATTTTAGGGCATTATACCGTTAGTTGTTGATTTTGTGCATTGAATTTTCAAAAAAATAATGAAATTTTGTGATAGATTCGTGTAAAATAGAAACAGTTTTTGAACTGAAGATTTTGAGATGAAAATGAATATGTGGAAAATCTGTGCCCTTGCCATATTAATGGCATTTACGCCAGCCTATGCAGGTGTCGTTGATGGCAAAACCAGCATTGACTATTGGTATGTACAAGGTGATGTAAATCAAACCAATAATACCAATAGTAATGCCAATTTGGCAGACAACCATTCATTAGACAAAAAAGGCTCAGCACAAATGTCGGTTTCATTGGAACACGCTGTGCCACTCGTCCCAAATGTTGAAATTCGCCATACAAGAATTAATCAGCAAGCGAGCAATGGGGTAGAAACCAGCGATGTCAATGTTGGCAGTACCGATTTAATTTTATATTATGATGTATTAGACCATATCATTAAAACCGATGTGGGTTTAGCCTTAAAACGCATTGATGGCGATATTAACGTAAATGGCGGTGAGAGCGTAAATGTAAGCAAAACGATGCCAATGCTTTATGTTGCTGCAGGAGCAAAACTTCCATTTTCAGGTTTAAGTGCAAATTTACAAGCCCTTGCAACCAGTTATGATGATGCAAAAGGGGTTGATGTGAAAGCTGAAGTCAAGTACAACGTAATTGAAAAATTACTATATGATGTTGGTGCTAAAATTGGTTACCGTATGTTAGACATCAAACTTGATGATAAAAATGGCATTGACCAAAAACTTAAATTTCATGGGCCATTTGTCGGCATTGAAATGGGATTCTAAACAATCCAAAACCAAAAGGTATCCTTAGGATACCTTTTTTATTTTAAAATTAATGAGTTATAATGTTTTAATTTGGACTTGGGAATCCTTTATGAGCAATTTAGTTCAAACCCTACTATCTATTAAAAGTCCTTATGATAGCTTTATTGATAAACCAGAACTTATTCAAGGTTATACAGAAGATGAAATTAAAGAAATTGAGCAAAAGTACAATCTGCCGATTCATGGTCAATTTAAA
>JBHACK010000091.1:0-2818 GCA_041854545.1 Acinetobacter sp.
AAAGAAAAGTATAGATGTACAAGGGCAGTTAATGGCAGATGGGCGAGTGTTAGTGATTCGTGTTCCATTATTTACCCAAGATACAGCCAATGATATTAAACGTATCATTGAAGATTTTTCAGGCTATCCGATTCAAGCCTTGATGTTAGATTTACGCAATAATCCGGGGGGATTATTATCATCTGCAGTAGAAACAGCCGATTTATTTTTAGACCAAGGCTTAATTGTAACGACTAAAAGCCGTGCTGAAGGAAATCAAAGCTTTAGAGCGATTGCAGGGAAATCATTAACGCAACCGCTTGGCGTATTGATTAATGCTAAATCAGCATCTGCGGCAGAAGTTCTCACGGCAGCACTACAACAGAATCGCCGTGCATGGGTGATGGGTGAAAAAAGTTATGGAAAAGGCGTTGTACAAAAAGTATTGCCATTAAATTCAGGTGATGCGGTTTCTTTAACTGTGGCGGATTATTATACACCTGATGGTAAACAACTTGAAGGTGCAGGGATTGAGCCTAATTTAAACTTTCCATTGCCAGCAGATGTCAATGAACGTGAATATTTAGAACGTTTAGCACAATTATTAGTTACACATTATAGTCGATAAAATTTTAGAGAATATCATGCAAACTTATCTCAATTTATTACAACATATTTTAGACACAGGCGGTGATAAAGGCGACCGTACAGGCACAGGCACACGCTCGGTTTTTGGCTATCAAATGCGATTTGATTTGAGCAAAGGCTTTCCTTTATTAACAACCAAAAAAGTGCATATGAAATCGATTGTACATGAATTACTTTGGTTTTTAAAAGGCGATACCCATGTACAATATTTACAAGACAATGGCGTAACCATTTGGGACGAGTGGGCAACGGCTGAACAAACCGCACGATTTGGTCGTCCAGCAGGTGATTTAGGAGCAGTTTATGGACATCAATGGCGAAATTTTGGTGCAAGTAAAAATGCAGAAGGAGCATACAATCAAGATGGTTTTGACCAAATTTCTTGGTTAATCAATGAGATTAAAACCAATCCAAATTCACGGCGTTTAATCGTATCAGGTTGGAACCCAATCGAAGCAGGGCAAGTAGCATTACCGCCGTGTCATACCTTATTCCAATTTTTTGTACATGATGGCAAATTGTCTTGCCAATTATATCAACGTAGTGCCGATGTGTTCTTAGGTGTACCGTTTAATATCGCCAGTTATGCCTTATTAACCCATATGATTGCCCAAGTTTGTGATTTACAAGTCGGTGAATTTGTATGGACAGGGGGCGATACCCATTTATATAACAATCATGTTGAGCAAGCGAAATTACAACTTTCTCGTGAACCGTTGCCATTGTGTCAATTAAAACTTAATCCAAATGTCAAAGATATTTTTGATTTTTGTTTTGATGATATTGAGATTGTAAATTATCAATCCCACCCAGCAATTAAGGCGGATGTTGCGGTATGAGCTTGTTAGATTTGAAATATCAACTTAATGATAAAAATATAGAATTAGTTCATGTCGTTGCTTTTGACCGAGCATATTGCATTGGCAAAGACAATCAACTGGCATGGCACGTTCCTGAAGATTTACAACACTTTAAAGCCATTACCAATGGCGGTGTGATTGTGATGGGACGTAAAACCTTTGAATCGATGGGGCGACCATTGCCAAATCGTATTAATTGGGTGATTACACGAGATAAACAGTGGACAGCCGAAGGGGTTAAAATCGCCCATTCTTTAGAAGATGCCTTACAACAGGCAAGCGAAGATGTAGCTCAAAGCGAGCAAAAAAACAGCTTATTTGTGATTGGGGGCGGTGAAATTTTTAAGCAAACGCTCCCAATTATGGATAGATTGGAAATTAGCCGTATTGATGTTGATGTACAAGGTGATGCGTTTTATCCACACATTCCAGCAGAATTTAGTTTGTGTGGACAAGAGCAAGGTGTAAGTGCGAAAAATGGGATTGGCTATGTCTTTGAAACCTATCGACAATTACATCAAGCCAATCATATTGAATGAAAAACATCATCATTGTCTGCCTTATCTGTCTGTGTTTAACGGCGTGTATTCGCTCGCCAGAATATAAGGATTCCCTGTCAATCTTAAAGGTATTGGCAGGTCACAACTATGAATCATCACAACATCTTGTGTTATTTGGTGCGGTGCAACGTGCCAAAACTCCTGAAAAGATTAAATTTTATGTAAAACGTGTACATGATTATTTTTTAGTTGTGGAACAAGCGTTAAATCAACTGCCTTTACAAACGACTCAAGCACAAAACATTCGCCAAGAATATGTATCAGCGATTGAATTATTAAAACAAGCTCATCACGAAATGCAACAAGCGACCACGCCACAACACATTCAAGCGGTCAAAGCCAAAGTGGCGAAGGCTGATGCAATGGTGTTAAATGCCAATGAACGCCTAGACCAATTTGCGAGCAAAGAAGGTTTAAGTTTAAAAGAATGTTTAGTTTTGGCAGAGTGTAAATAATTGGAGAATATATGACCAAAGCAATTTTAGGTGGTGGCTGTTTTTGGTGTACCGAAGCGGTATTTTTACAGGTAAATGGGGTGCAATCCGTGGTCAGTGGTTATGCAGGCGGTTTAGCAGAAACAGCCCATTATCAAGCGGTATGTACAGGAACAACTGGCCATGCAGAAGTGATTCAAATTGAGTTTGATGAGCGTGTGATTGATTTTGCTCGTTTATTGGACATTTTCTTTGTGATTCATGACCCAACAACCTTAAATCGACAAGGCAATGATGTTGGGTCGCAATATCGTTCAGTGATTTTTTATGTTGATGA
>JBHACK010000092.1:0-2647 GCA_041854545.1 Acinetobacter sp.
AGAAATAAGAAATCCTAAAAATCCAGCACGCTATGGAATTACTTTTGAGTATCCCATTTGGGTTTTAAAACTTTATGAACAAAAAGATATGTGTAATAAAAATTTCCTTGTACCGTAGGTATTAACTTAGGACATACTTCCGCACGCAACCAAAGCATTCGTGCATTTGCTAAACTACCTTGCCCATGTTCAAAAGCATAAATAGTTCTTTCACCTAATAATTCATTAGTTGTAAGGTCTATAACTTTTACTGTTGTTCCTGCAATCCAATATTTACGGTCTTCAGGATTAATATCGTCTTCAAAAGTAATTCCATAGCGTGCTGGATTTTTAGGATTTCTTATTTCTTTAAATGGCTTTTCACTAGGTGACCAATCTCCACTATACCGAATAATTGAATTATCTTTTTGTAAAACATCTACATAAACGTGAGTTCGGGATAAGAAAATTTTAAAAAATTAAAGGGCAATCGTGATAAGCTATTGTTTCCACACAAAACACATCACGAAAGCCCTTTAACATGGATTATCTTACCGCACTTTTCTGCCAAATTGATGATTTTTGCAAAGAATTTGAACCAAAATTCAAAAATACATTGATTGAAAACAAAAAAACACGCCATCGTAAAACATGTATTAGCCATTCAGAAGTAATCACTGTATGGATTTATTTCCATTTTTTGCGTATGCGAGATTTCAAAATGTACTATCTGTGGCAAGTAAAAACCATCTGGAAAGATACATTTCCCAATATGCCTAGCTACAATCGCTTTGTGGAGCTGGCTCAACGAGCATTGCCTGCTATGTTGGTTTTTTTGACCACAAAAATGGGGAAATGTACAGGTAAAAGCGTTGTAGATTCAACAGCTCTAACGGTTTGTCATAACCGCCGTATTCATTCACATCGTGTATTCAAGGATATGGCTCAACGTGGTAAAAGTAGCACAGGTTGGTTTTATGGCTTCAAACTACATGCTGTATTTAACCATTTGGGCGAATTGATTAATTTTTGCTTAACGGCAGGAAATGTTGATGACCGAAAAGGGTTAAAACACATGGCAAAACAATTATTTGGCATCGTGATAGGCGATAGAGGTTATATTGGTAAAGAATTAAGTGATTGGTTACAAAAAGAATATCAAATCACATTATTGACTGGTATCAAAAAAGGAATGAAATCGAAAAATTATACACCTGAACAAAAACAATTGCTTAAACGTCGTGGTGTAGTGGAAACAATTTTTGACCAATTGAAAAATCTTTGTCAAATTGAGCATACGCGACATCGTTCGGAAAGTGGATTTTTATTGAATTTGATTTCAGGATTAACAGCGTATTGCTTATTTCCCTATAAGCCGATGATGTTCGGGAAAAAGTCTTTATTACCAATGAAGTAAAAAAGGCTTATCCCGAACTCACGTTAGATTGTATTTCATGATTGTTTGTGAAAATGTAAAAAATAATTTGAGTTTTGCCTAGGGGCTAATGACAATTCAAAAAAAGAGGCAAAGGATTTAAGATATTGTTTGCACACAATCCATCTTAAACCTTTGCCATGTCCCGAACCACGCTTACAAATGAAACATGGTCAAGACTGCTTCCTATTTTGAAACAGCTTGGCATTTATCGCAAGAAAAATTTACGCAAAACAGTAGAAGGTATCCTTTTCCGTTTGCGTACAGGTTGCCAATGGGCGGATATACCGAGTTGTTTTGGTAAGGCAAATAGCATTTGCCAAAGTTTTAATCGCTGGTCTAAACGTGGAATTTTCACTAAATTATTTAATCATTTAGCAAAAAATCCCGATATGGAATGGATTTTTATGGATGGTAGCTATATCCGTGTTCATCAACATGCAATGGGCGCACAATCTATTGCACATGAAGCTGTTGGCAAAAGTGTTGGTGGTCATACATCTAAAATTCATTTAGCTGTTGATGCTTGTGGCAATCCAATTGAGTTTATCATTACAGCTGGCAATGTTAATGATATTGTTGTTGCACCTAACTTATTAGAACAATTGGATTTAAATCACAATGAAACCATTTGTGCTGATAGGGGTTTTGACAGCGATGCTTTTCGTCAATTGATTAGCTCTAAACAAAGTCAAGCCAATATTCCATATAAGAAAAATAGAGAACATCTTAATAGTAATATGGATTGGTATTTGTATAAAATCAGGCATTTGGTAGAAAATGCGTTTGCACGTTTAAAACATTTTCGTGCGGTAGCGACACGGTACGATAAATTAAAGCGTAACTATGAAAGTACTGTTGCATTGGCTTGTGCTTTGATTTGGTTGAAATTATAGACTAATTGTCATCAGCCCCTAATTTTTGCAAAGGCGAGATTATACAAAATTTAAAGGAAAATGAGAATAACTTTCCATTAGATTTGAAAAAGAAATGTATATTTATAACCAAATTTGTTCACAAAATCCTTTATAATACTGCCCCTTATTTTAACCATAATACAACACAAACCATGAGTATTTTTGCTTTGATTTTATTGGCGTTTAGTATGTCGGTGGATGCTTTTGCGGCGGCAATTGGCAAGGGCGCGGCATTGAAAAAGCCGTCTATGCGCGAAAATGTTTTAAACGTGCAAACGCATTTTCTACCAAATGCCTGATTTTATACAAATACCAA
>JBHACK010000093.1:0-4618 GCA_041854545.1 Acinetobacter sp.
AAAAAAGCACGTCTTCCAACGTGCTTTCTTCTATTTTAAGCCTTAGTTTGCTTTTGCTGGCTGACCTTCAGGTTTTTTAAAGCCTTTTTTTGCCATACATTCGCTTACTTTTTTCATTTCACTTTCGCTTGGGCGTTCACCTTGTTTTTTAGCTGTATCACCACGGCACTCTTCAAATGCTTTTTTCATTTCAGGGTTCATTTGTGGGCGTTGTCCTTCAGGTTTTTTAAAACCTTTTTTCTCCATACATTCAGCAACTTTTTTCATTTCGCTTTCGCTTGGACGTTCACCTTGTTTTTTTGCACCTGTATTGCCATGACATTCTTTTAATGCTTGTTCAACAGCAGGATTTTTTTGTGGTGCTTGCTTTTGTGTTGTATTGGTATTGGCAAATGTCATGCTTGAACCGAATAATGCAAGGGCTGAAAGGATAAGGGCTGATTTTTTCATCATGTCATCTCACTAAATTAAAGTTTAACAATGTTTGCTTTGATGAAGTCATTATAAAAAACATATCCGCATAAATCATGTATGCTCTGTAGTAATTTGTCTTTTTTAACGCAAGATTATGGATATTTTATGGTGATAGACGCTAAATCGCTTATAATAGGCGGATATAAAATAAGTTTTGATTTTTGATGATGACCACTTCTACCCGTTCTGACCGTTTAATTTTAACGGTAATTAATGATAGTGATGCGTTTTGGTATGAACAGCTCATTCCATTTTTATTAAGTTTAAAACAAACCGATTATCAAGGTGATATAGGTATTGTTTCTTATGATTTATCTGCTGAGAAACAGGCGATTTTACAGCAAAATGGTTGTTTAGTTTTTCCTGCACCACAGCATTACTCAACTTTATTGCTTGACCGTCAATGGGCTGCTGCTGAAATTGCTCAAGACTATGGCTATGATTATGTGGCATTGTATGATGCGGATATTTGGTTTCCGAGTCCACATTTGACTTTGTTTGATGAAGTAAAACAACGTGAGCAATTATATTGTAGTTATGACCCGATTTACGGTGAGTTTTTAGTTTCTTGTGTGCGTGCCTATGGTCAAGATAAAGTCCGTTCAATGATTGATGGGTTAATGCAAAAACAAGGTTATCCTTGGCAAGCTGGGGTGATTGTGGGGCATCGTCAAGCATGGGGAGCGTATCAACATTATTTAACCCAATTATTGAAAAATCCTGCTGATTTTGCCATGGAATTTGGAATTGATGCCACGGCGATTCAATTATATTCGATTGAGCAAGATGGTATTGCTCATTTACCTGAACGTTATAATTGTTTGCCAAGTGCAGAATTATTGATTAGTAATCTTGCCAGTGATGGCTCTGGCAAGCGTTTAGAGCGTGAGTGTTTTACTTTGCATGGTCAAGCAATTCAAGGTTTACACGTTGTTGGTACATTTCGAATGTGGGGCAGACATCGTTATGAATATGTGAATTGGCATCATCAACATTATCATGAAGTGGGTAAAGCATTCCGTCCCAAAGCTCAACCATATCAAACATTACCATGTGATGGTGTGATTGAACAATGTCAGCATTATCCTTATCAACAGGCTCAATTACTTGGTTTAAAACAGATTCAAGCCGAAGGCGATGTACAATTCCGTTTTGAGCAGGAAGATATTCTGTTTATTTCCGCTGGCGGTTTTAAATTGACGGTTGTCAATCCTACAACACAAGAGATTCAATTTGATATTGCCATTCAAAGTGTATTAGGTCAGCCCTTGAGTAAAGGGCGATATTTGGCATTAAAAAACTATAAACGAGATTTAGTTCAGCCTGATATTTGGTATGGCATTACCTTGCCTGCAGGAGCGGAAATGGTGATACATTCTTATGATTTAGATGTGCAACGTAGTCGTTTAATTTGGCGATTTAAACAGATTAAGTTTGTTTCAGTTTGATTTTTTGTTGAGTATTTTATGCCGATTCGTCCATTTCAACCCCAATATATTCATGCTCCACGAGATTTTCAACCGATTGAAAATACGCCTATTTTTTTAGAAATTGGTGCAGGTAAAGGCAAACACGCCTTATTATTAAGTGAGCAATTTCCAGAAAAAACCATTTATGCTGTAGAGCGAACCAGAGAAAAATTTACGGCAATGCAAAAATTGTATGATGAACACCTCCCCCAAAATTTACATTTAGTCCATGCAGATGTGATTGCATGGGCAGTTCATGCCGTGTATCCACAGCAAATTGAGCAATGTTTCCTGCTTTATCCAAATCCTGAACCGCATAACCCTGCTCAACGTTGGCTTAATATGCCATTTTTTGAGTTTTTACTCTCTCGTTTGCGTGATGGGGCATCGATTACCCTTGCCAGTAATATTGCGGAATATATTGCCGAAGCAGAACAGCAATTACAACAGCGTTGGAAATTACCTTATCTAAAACAACAGGTTGAACAACATTCGGCTCGTACCCATTTTGAGATTAAATATTTACAACGTGGTGAATCTTGTCAGCAATTAATCATTGAAAAACCCATCGGCTACCGTACTCGTTTTGATGATGTCTTACCACGTTTAGGACAATCAGCATGAGCAAAAAAACGATTGCAATTATTGGTGCAGGGGCATCAGGGTTAATGGTTGCCGATTATTTAAGCCAATTTAATGTTGATATTCAAGTATTTGAGCAAATGCCATCGGCAGGGCGTAAAATTTTAATGGCAGGCAAAACAGGTCTAAATATTTCCCATGCTGAACCATTAGAACAATTTATCCAACGTTATACCCCAAGCGATTGGCTTGAACCTTATATTCGTCAATATTCTGCACCACAAATTCGTGCATTTATGAGTGAATTAAGCATTGAATCTTATGTTGGTTCTTCTGGACGGATTTTTCCGAAAGAAATGAAAGCATCACCATTATTGCGTGCATGGTTGGCTAAATTAAAATCAGTAGGTGTTGAGTTTTTTTATCGCCATCGTTGTGAACATATTCAAGGAAATCAAGCAACATTTTGTCATTTAGCGTTTAAACAAGAGATAACCTTTAGCCAATCTTTTGATGCGATTGTGTTGGCGTGTGGTGCAGTTTCATGGGCAAAATTGGGCAGTGATGGCAAATGGCAAGCATGGCTTAATCCTGATGACATCACCCCATTTTATGCCAGTAATGCAGGGATTCAACATACATGGTCGCCTTTTTTACACGAATATTTTGGGCAAGCCTTAAAACGAGTCAATGCAGTTGTACACTTCAATCATGATAAGATTCAAGCACATGGCGATATTGTATTAAGCCATTATGGTATGGAAAGCGGTGTTATTTATAAATTAAATTCTGCCTTACGCCAACAAAAACAATCTACAGGTGAAATGGTTTTAACATTGGATTTATTGCCAGATATTGCACTAGATACGCTTAAAACCACATTAAGCCAAAAAAATAAGCAATCGATGAGCAATCGTTTACGCAAATTAGGCTTAGACCCGATTAAAATTGCAGTATTGCGAGAATGTACATCGAAACAGATTTGGACATCTGCAGAACATCTTGCTCAAGCCATTAAACAGCTACAGATTCCATTTGATGATTTTCGCCCAATCGATGAAGCCATTAGTTGTGGTGGTGGGGTGAAACAATCTGCTCTTTCGGGTTTTCAACTCAAGTCTAATCCTGCAGTCTTTTGCTGTGGTGAAATGTTGGATTGGGACGCACCAACAGGGGGATATTTATTAACAGCGTGTTTTGCAACTGGAAGGGCTGTAGGGGAACAATTAGCCAAGGTACTCGACTTAAAAGAAAAATAGCTTATTTTTCCAAATGGTCAAAAATAAGCACTTTTGCCATGTTTTGTAATCGCTAGTTTTGATAAAGTGTGGAAACAAGATAAATAATACAGGAGTTTGAATATGAAAAAATTTCTTCCATTTCTTTTGGTAATAGGGCTTGTTGGTAGCCCTAGCCTACTTTGGGCTGGAACATGGCAAGAAGTTGGTGCAACTTATAATAGTGGTACAGTTTATTCGATTGGTGAAAAAACGGAATCTGGTAAAGTGTATCGTGGGATTTCTAAAATTACACCTACAGTAAGTGATGTGTCTAAAACGCTTGTCCGTACAGGGGGTGTGTTAGCAGTTGAGTTAGCGATAAAAGGTTTATTGGGTGCAGTTGATTATGTCATGGATCCTGCGAATAGCCAAGTCATTTATTTTCCAAAAGTAAATCAGACAGCAAATCTTAATAACTGTTCAGCCTATCATAAACATCAAACGTTTCAAGGTAATTTAAAACAAGTTGGTCATACATGGTGTCAAGCAATTCGTGATTATGATAATCCTGCAGACACGTTTAGACAATGGTCTCATATCCAATATATAGTTGGTTGTAAAGGTGGTGCTGGTAGTACCGTTGTACATTGTAATCAGGCTGAAAAATCTATACATTATAATGATGTTGCTCAAAAAATTTTAGATAATGCTTTGGCAGACCAAGAAGAAGCTGTAGATTATATTTTTGATGTAGCAGAAACAGCTGTACCATTAGAACGCCAAATATTGGATTGGGAAAATACTAAAGTTGTATATGACCCATTATTGAAAGACCCAGGTAAAGTATCTCATACAGAAATTGAAACAGCTTGG
>JBHACK010000094.1:0-2671 GCA_041854545.1 Acinetobacter sp.
ATGATTTTATAGTATTTGACAGAACATGATGATAAATTAATTCAGCGAGAATTGCGGTTACTTTGTATCTTCTTTGTAAGTATTAATTGAAAATATGAATGAATTATGATTTACTCAAAGAATGTCAGCTTATATTTTTAGGTTGATTTTGTGGTGTTTTTTTATTCTATTCTCTTATAGATTCGCCCTATAAAAAAAACCGTATTTGATGAACTAAAGAATATTTGTCAAATTGAACATACTCGTCATCGTAGTGTATATGGCTTTATGAGCAATTTATTGGCTGGATTGATTACATATTGTCATCAATCACACAAGCCAACTTTAAAAAATGTGTTAATTGAACAAACATATCCTAAAATTGGCTAGTATTTCAATATCTTAAGGTATTCCTTATATCGAATTGGGGTTACATAAAAAACCCAATCATGATGATTGGGTTAAAACGCTGATATTTATGTGGATTAGAATTTATAGTCCATCATATCCATATCAGATAAGCCACTTTTGCTTAATGAATCGTCCAACATGGCTTGCTGAAAATGATGTTCTTTTTCACGTTGCTGTAAATATTCTTTGGTTACGTGCCCTTCAGCAATTTCACGCAACGCCACAACTGTTGGCTTATCATTGTCCCATTCCACCGTTGGGTCAATGTTGTGCTGAGCTAATTGACGTGCACGTTTACTCGCCAACAAAATTAATTCAAAACGATTATCCACATGGTCTAAACAATCTTCAACAGTTACACGAGCCATCTTGTCATCTCATTCTTAACGATAAAATAAACGCCTAGTATAAAAGGCTTTGCCCTTAGACTCAAGCTAAATTTAGAGATTTGCTTGTAATAAATCACTAATCAACGCTTCATGACGCTGACTTTGTTGCGTAATCGATAAGCGATGACAAGTAATAATTGCATACAACTCTGAAACCGCTTTCTCAAAAATATCATTGACCACAACATAATCAAAATTGACATAATGTTGCATATCATTTACCGCACAACTTAAACGATGTTCAATCACGCTTAAAGAATCGGTTTTACGATTAGATAAACGCTGTCTTAACTCAAACTGACTTGGCGGTAAAATAAAAATTTGAATAGAATTAGGGAATAAACGGCGAACTTGCTCCGCACCTTGCCAATCAATCTCTAATAAGACATCATGCCCATGGTCGAGCTGTTGCTGAACCACAGCGTGCGATGTACCATAATAATTGCCAAACACTTCCGCATATTCAATAAACTGTCCTTGATTAATTTGTTCGCTAAATTCTTCTTTGCTAATAAAATGATAATGCACACCATTCACTTCACCCACACGTTGCGGGCGTGTTGTATGTGAAACAGAAACATGTAAATTACTAATACGGTCAAGAAGTGCTTTAACTAAAGATGTTTTACCTGTTCCCGATGCAGCGGAAACCACAAAAAGTAAACCTGACATTTGTTATCCTAATAATAAAAAATATCCGAATATTGTAAAACAATCCGCTTTAAATGTCATTTACTTTAAAAATAATTTAAAATAGCCCTATTATGATGTTGAGAGTATTAGAGAGTTCTCCAAATGGATATTATTTTAGCCAATCCGCGTGGATTTTGTGCAGGCGTGGACAGAGCCATTGCCATTGTTAATCGAGCATTAGAACTATTTTCACCACCTATTTATGTACGCCATGAAGTGGTACACAATAAATTTGTGGTTGATGATTTACGCCAACGTGGTGCAGTTTTTGTAGAAGAATTACACCAAGTACCTGATGATTCGATTGTGATTTTTAGTGCTCATGGCGTATCAAAAGCGGTACAACAAGAAGCGGAACGCCGTGGCTTAAAAGTATTTGATGCGACTTGCCCTTTAGTAACAAAAGTTCATATTGAAGTTACCAAATACGCTAGAGAAGGCAAAGAGGCGATTTTAATTGGACATCATGGACACCCTGAAGTAGAAGGCACGATGGGACAGTATGATACCCAATATGGCGGAAAAATTTACTTGGTTGAAGATGAACACGATGTTGCAAATTTACAAGTCAATGACCCAGAACACCTTGCATTTGTAACCCAAACCACACTTTCGATTGATGATACCGCCAAAGTCATTGATGCATTACGCCAAAAATATCCGATGATTCAAGGCCCCCGCAAAGATGATATTTGCTATGCCACACAAAACCGTCAAGATGCGGTGCGTGATTTAGCCGAGCAATGCGATGTAGTACTTGTGGTTGGTTCGCCAAACTCATCTAATTCAAACCGTTTACGAGAACTTGCAGAGCGTATGGGAAAAACCGCTTATTTAATTGATAATGCACAACAAATGCAACAAAACTGGTTTGAAAATACGCAAAAAGTTGGCGTAACTGCAGGTGCATCTGCCCCTGAAATTCTCATTAAACAAGTGATTCAACAGTTACAAGATTGGGGGGGAAGTCTGCCACAAGAACTGAAAGGGCAAGAAGAAAATATTACCTTTAGTTTGCCTAAAGAATTACGCATTAAAGTAACCGAAGTTTAATCAATTTCGGTTTGCCGTTTATCCATAAAAATGTAACATCCATCACAAAAACTTAGTCATTTTGTAGGCAATGTTGTATTATGGTAAGTAGTTAAAAAGGTAGTTTGCGGTATGAATACGTTAAAACTTAAACAAAGACATCAACA
>JBHACK010000095.1:0-37259 GCA_041854545.1 Acinetobacter sp.
AAAAGTTTTGCTTAGTGTATTGCTTGGCTCGATTGGTCTTTTTTTGCTTTTAGCCATTATGAGTTATTCACCTTTTGACCCAGGGTGGACGTACATTTCCAGCGATACGCAACAGGTATCGAATCTAGGCGGTGTCGTTGGGGCATGGTTTGCCGATGTGTTGCGTGCGATGCTCGGTTGGGCAAGCTTTTTAGTGCCTTTTTATTTGGCTTATGAAGTGTGGCAAGTATGGAAACCTCGTGCGGTACTGCCTCGAGTATGGCGTTATTTTGCTCAAACATTTCTGTTAGTGATGTTTGCCAGTTTACTTGCCTTAGTTCGTCAGCAACAAAGTTTAAATTATGCAGGGGGCGTGATTGGTTATGAAGTGGGGACTGCACTCGCTCAAACATTAACCATTTATGGGGCGATTTTTGTTATTCTCTTAATGTTTGTTTTGGCGTGTAATTTGGTTTTCGTGATTCATTGGCAACAGTTAGGGCGAAATACGCAAATCGCTATTGAATTTATGAAAGATACGCTCTATCGTTCACAAGAAAAAAAAGGGCTTGAACATCTGAACAACGCAGAACAAACAGCCCAAACTACTGAATCAACTCAAGATGATAATCAGGATAATTCAGTTTCTGAAATTCATCAACAAATTCAAAATACGCTTGCTAAACGTCATACCGAATCTGCTGATGAAACACCTGTTGCCACTACAACACATTTAGAAGAACCGATTCAACCTGTTCAAATGTCGGCTTTACATCATGTTAATGAAGATGTTGGACATCGTGCAGATACGGCTCAAAGTCATTTATATGAAATTCAACAGTTATTGGCTCAATCTAAAGAACAACGTGCTTTGTCTTCAACCGCAACTAGAACAAAAACAGAGCCAACGCCTACTTACTCAACATCAGCAAGCCCTACTCCATCGGTTGCGACTGTCAGTTCAACTGCATATACAAGCAAAACAACCGCAAAAGCATGGCAAGATGACCAATCTTTAAACGATATTTTAAATGATTTGGAACAACAAATCCGTGTTTCTGAACAAGTGATTCATCAAAATGATGAGCGAATCAATGATTTAAATCGTCAGCTTGAAGCCTTAGAACGAACTAAAACAACGCCAAAGGTTGAAACAAAGCCACAACAAAGCACATCAACTGCACAGCAAACACGTTCTATTCCGCCATCTCCGATTGAACCTGAAATCACAGTCAATCATGTAGAGAAAGAAAAACCATTAATTATTGAGCCTGTACGTTCTGTTCCAACAACAAATACAACATCGTCAGAAACGAGCCATGCTCCAAGTGCAACCACAGCCACAGCACCTTCAACAAATGCACTTGACCAAGCCCTAGCACGCCGTCAAGAACAACCTCAAGCCGTTGAAGAAAAACCAATCTCACAGCCTGTTCAAGCACCTGTTACTACTCCATCGTTCCTGATTGATGAAGAAGAACATCAACGGAAACATGAGTCTTTACAAGAGCGTTTACGTCATCCAAATCCATTAGATGATTTGGAATTTATGTTACAACAAGCGAACCAACGTAAAACGTCTCCTGCTCCGACTGAAGATGTTGCTCCAGTTTCGGCTCATCATCAAACAACAGCTGTTGATACGGTAGAACAACCTAATCTCATGCCAACGGCCTCTGAACAATCACTTTCTGATAAGATTAAACAACAAGTGGCTCAAATGCAGTCTTCTTTACCACTTGATGATGATTGGGACGCTCCATTAACCGATGCGTCAGGGCGTGTTGTTTCTCGTGCTATGCAAGTAGCAGAAAAACGGAAACATTTATCTCCATTGCCAAGCATTGAGTTATTAGATAAAGTTGACCCAAATAAAAAAGTCAATTTTAGCGAAGAACAATTAAATTATCTTTCGCAATTATTAGAATTAAAATTGCAAGATTTTAATATCAAAGCTCAAGTCAAAGAAATTCAACCGGGGCCTGTGGTTACACGTTTTGCACTTGAACTTGCCCCTGGGGTCAAAGCATCAAAAGTAACCGGTATTTCACAAGATTTAGCCCGCTCAATGTCAATGGCATCGATTCGTGTGGTGCAAGTCATTCCGGGGAAACCTTATATTGGCATTGAAATTCCAAACAGCACTCGAGAAATGGTGCGTTTAATTGAGTTAGTCGATATTCCTGCCTTTAAAGACCCAAATGCGTTATTAAATATGGCAATGGGGAAAGATATTGCAGGAAATCCAGTATTGGCTGACCTTGCCAAAGCACCGCATATGTTGGTTGCAGGGACAACTGGTTCAGGGAAATCAGTTGCGGTAAACTCAATGTTATTGTCGATGTTGCTAAAATATACGCCAGAGCAATTACGTTTATTATTGATTGACCCAAAACAATTAGAACTTGCCAATTATGATGAAATTCCACATCTTTTAACGCCTGTGGTAACAGACATGAAAGATGCGACCAATGCCTTAAATTGGTGCGTCAAAGAAATGGAACGCCGTTATAATTTAATGAGTTTATTTAAAGTGCGTAAAATCAATGACTTTAACCAAAAAATCATTGATGCACAAGCACGGGGTGAAGATTTAATCGACCCACTTTGGAAACCAGATAGCTCTGCGGTGATGGAACGAGCTCCACGCTTACAACCCTTGCCAATGATTGTGATTGTTGCCGATGAATTTGCCGATATGATTATGCAAGTAGGCAAAAAAGCAGAAGAAATGATTACCCGATTAGCTCAAAAATCTCGTGCAGCAGGGATTCACTTATTACTGGCAACACAACGACCATCAGTTGATGTAATTACAGGCTTAATTAAAGCCAATATCCCAACTCGTGTGGCATTGCGTGTAAACAGTAAAATAGACTCTCGTACCATTTTAGATGCAGGCGGTGCAGAAGACTTACTTGGTCATGGTGATATGCTCTTCCTTGCCCCCGGTAAAAATGAGCCTGAACGTTTACACGGTGCATTTATTAGCGATGATGAAGTAAACCGCATTTGTGATGCGTGGCGTGAACGTGGTTCACCAAACTATGTCGCAGAAATTTTAGATGATGACGAAGAAGACAGCAAAGCCAACAGTTTTGAAGGCAATGACAATCCAGAGCAAGATGTTTTATACGATAAAGCAGTCGAATTTGTGTTACAAACACGCAAAGCATCTGCATCTGCCTTACAACGTCAATTTAACATCGGCTTTAACCGTGCCGCCAACTTAATGGAAGATATGGAACGGAATGGCATTGTCAGCCCAAGCCATGGTTCAAACCGCCGAGACATTTTAGTTTAGAGTTCGGTTTAAATTGTAGGTTGGTGTTGAGCGAGAGCGAAACCCAACTCATTTTTAGTAAAGAACCTTAATCATTTTCCTATCAAAAAAATAAACCCAATATTTAAAATATTGGGTTTATTCATTGTTGGAAAATTTAGAACCTGTATTCATAACGTTTTTGCAATGAAAAATGAGATAAATCGCCAGCTTTTCAAGGAAAAAACGCAAGCTGATAGTCATTCTATCGGCTAAGTTTTTGACGCAGAAAAGCAAGATTTAACCATTTTTCATGCAAAAGCAAACTTTAGCTCTTTAATGTCAAACAAAATTTTACAGCGTAATGTTGTGAATACAGGTTCTTACTCACCTTTCTCTTGTGATTTAATTTTCTTTAAATTTTTCGCATAGAAAATATAACCAATCGCCAAAATAATTAACCAAATCGGACTTACTTTTAAGGCTTGGAAAGTATCTTCTTCTAAAGATAAGATATAAATGACACTAATAAAGAATGCAATTACAACCCAACAAGTAAACACGCCCCCCGGTAATCTAAACGTTGCTTTTGCACGCAATTCAGGACGATGTTTACAATAATTCATATAACTCCACATGATGATAATCCACACACAAATAAATAAAATCGTGGATAATGTGGTCGCTAAAGTAAAGGCTTTTACTGAATCAGGCACAACATATTGCAAACCTGCCCCTGCTAACAAAAACACCATCGAGAAAAATAACGCATTTGCAGGCACATAAGAACGGTTTAATTTTCCTAAAAACTTAGGGGCTTGTTTATCATACGATAAACCAAACAACATACGGCTGGTTGAGAAAACACCACTATTCATTGATGACATCACAGACGATAACACCACTAAATTCATGATAATCGCAGCAGCAGACACCCCAGCTTGACTAAACAAGTTTACAAATGGGCTGACTTTCGGGTCAATCATATTCCACGGCGTAACAGACATCACAATTAACAATGCCAATACATAGAAAATAATGATACGAATGGGAATCGAATTAATCGCTTTTGGTAAGTTTTTCTCTGGGTCTTTCGTTTCCGCAGCGGTTGTCCCCACTAACTCTACCCCCACAAAAGCAAAAATCGCAATTTGGAACCCTGCCACAAAGCCATCTAAACCTTTAGGGAAAAAGCCCCCATGCGACCAAAGATGAGTTACACTTGACTTAATACCTGCATCATTGGTAAAGCCTGTAAGAATCATCCACGCCCCTACCGCAATTAACACCACAATCGCAGTAATTTTCACCATGGCGAACCAAAACTCCATTTCACCAAATAATCGCACTGTAACTAAATTTAGCCCCATCACAAACACAATCGATGCGACACTAATCAGCACCCCTTCTAAGGGTGAAAAAGGCCCCTGATTAAAAAATTCCAAATAATAAATAATGGCGGATAAATCGGCAATCCCAATGGTAATCCAACATAACCAATATGTCCAACCGACAAAATACCCAGCCCAAGGCCCAATCAAATCCGTAGATAAATCAATAAATGACTTATAATTTAAATTTGAGAGTAATAACTCACCTAAGGCACGCATCACCAGAAACACCATCAATCCGATGAGCATATAAATAAATAAAATAGACGGGCCCGCTAAACTAATGGTTTTACCTGACCCCATAAATAAACCTGTTCCAATCGCCCCACCAATTGCAATTAATTGTAAATGACGATTGGATAGGCTCCGTTGTAAACCGTGTTCAGAATTCGACATAATGACTTAACCTAACGCAATAGAATCACCATACAATAGAACAATTCACAAAAATAAGAAATACTTTTCAACACCTTTATGGGATAATTTTGCATATTTTGTATATTTTTTAGATGAAGATTATGGGCAAAATCAAAACACTCTACCGATGTGAACAATGCGGAGCAACACATTCCAAATGGGCAGGACAATGTTCAGACTGTGGCGAATGGAATAGCTTAATCGAAACACAACAAGACAGCACACCACACAAAGGCAAACTGGGCATAAAAACAGGCGGATATGCAGGGCAAACCACACACGTTACCACCTTAGATAAAGTCCAAGTGAGTAGCGAAACACGCACATCTACAGGTATTAGCGAATTTGACCGAGTACTTGGCGGTGGCTTAGTAACAGGCTCTGTTGTACTAATTGGTGGCGACCCCGGTATTGGTAAATCAACCATCTTACTGCAAACCGCAACTTATATGGCAGAACAACAATCCGCCTTATACATTACAGGGGAAGAATCCCTTTCCCAAGTCGCCATGCGTGCCAAACGCTTGGAACTTCCCTTACATTCCTTAAAAGTCATGGCAGAAACTTGCGTTGAACGTATTTGCGAAGTACTGGCTCAAGAACGCCCACAAATGGCGGTTTTAGACTCTATCCAAACCTTATACACCGAAACCATACAATCGGCACCGGGGGGCGTATCACAAATCCGAGAATCTGCCGCCATCTTAACACGCTTTGCCAAACATACAGGAACGGCACTCTTTATTGTTGGTCATGTAACCAAAGAAGGAGCATTAGCGGGCCCTAGAGTATTAGAACACATGGTCGATTGCGTCTTATATTTTGAAGGACAATCCGATTCACGTTACCGTATGATACGAGCCGTTAAAAACCGCTTTGGGGCAGTCAATGAATTAGGCGTTTTTGGCATGACCGATAAAGGGCTCAAAGAAGTCGCTAACCCATCTGCTATCTTTTTAAGCCGATATGATGAAGCGATTGCAGGTTCTATTGTGATGATTAGCCGAGAAGGCACACGTCCGCTCTTGGTTGAAGTCCAAGCCTTAGTTGATGATGCACATGGACAACCCCGCCGAGTAGCATTAGGTTTAGAACAAAACCGCTTATCGATGCTGTTAGCCGTTATGCACCGTCATGGCGGTGTCCATACCGTTGGACAAGATGTTTATGTAAATATTGTGGGCGGTTTAAAAATCACCGAAACAGGTTCAGATTTGGCGGTACTGCTCGCTTGTGCATCAAGTTTAAGGAGCAAAGCCTTACCACAACATTTAGCCGTATTTGGTGAAGTCGGCTTATCTGGAGAAATTCGTCCTGTACCGAATGGTCAAGAACGATTAAAAGAAGCCCAAAAACATGGCTTTAAAACCATCATTTTGCCACGAGCCAATATGCCACAAAAAGCCATTGCAGGTTTAAATTTGATTCCTGTCGCACGCCTTTATGAAGCGTTGGGAGCGGCGATGGATTTGGCTGAGTAAGGAAATGATAAAAAATAATAGGTATGAAGAATCATACCTATTCATTTAATTTTCTATATATTCTTTTGCATATAAGCAAATAATTTCTTTAATCTTTTTAAAGTCTTCTTGTGTAAATTTATAATTAATTTCATCACTAGCATTCTTTTCAATCCATGATTTTATCATACTTTTCAAAATAATATCAGTTTGTGGTTGTGATGGCTTATTTGCCTTAAGAATTTTTGCATTATCATTGGTAAATACAACTACAGGACGAATAGGATATTTATTAAAACCATTCGTTTCTAAAATACTTAACAACATCCCACTGGTTCGTAAGGCTTGAAGAGAAGCATTATTGTATTGATTGACATAAGAACCTACTTCTTGTACCCATTTATCACCAGAAGTCGCTTTAATCGTTCCTTTCCAATTTTTAACTTCCATAACTACTAAGCCTATTTTAGGAACAAAAACCAAAAAGTCGATTTGAAAATTACGTTCATAATAACAAATATTACTAGAACGAATAAAACCTGAAATTAAACTTCCTTTTAATTCTCGTAAACATTCTCGAACCTGCTCTTCACCATGGTTTCCTGCTTGTACTGTACTCATAAAATTAACCTTTTAATAATCATCTTAACTCAAATTCACACCTTACATCGCCCGAGTAATTTGATAAACACTTCTTAAATCATACACTTTATAACGAGCAGGCTCACGGCGATGTTGTCCTGCATAACTTAACATCAAGGCTTGATGACGTTCTTTATCGACCCATGCAATAAACATTCCGCTATGTTCAATATTTTTATAGCTATAATTAATATAATATAACCAATCCCCTGCTTGAATCTCATCACGGTGAGCATAAGGGCCTCTACGATACGTTCCTTGATGGACAATATAACGGCTATCTTTTGCAAAACCTGCACGATTAAACACCGCATTAACATAATCCCAACAGCCCCCACGAATAATCTCACGATTAAACAAGGTCATTTGGCGAGCTTGTGTCAATAATTTACGTCCTGCGGGGTGAGCATTTTGTTCTGCTTGCCAAATTAAATCTAAATAGGCTGAATCGATATTTTTAAAATTTTGCTGTAAAAATGCAGGTTGTTCCACAATCTGTTCTTTAAGTACAGAAGTTTCCGCACCTTGTTGCGGAATTGGATATTGAGCATTTGAAGATGTTGTGGTGCAAGCAACACTTGCCAACCCCAAACTAAAAAGAATAGAAAGACGCAATAAAGTCATGATATTTGATGAAAACATAAACAAGAGACGTTTTTTATTATATCGCTTTTAATGTAAATAACAATCATTATTTTCACCAAGTTGTAACGAAAATTAAACGATTCTTATTTCAGTTTAATACACAAATAACAAGGCTAAACGGACATCAGCATAACTTAACTTTGGCGATGAAAGGTCAACAATCGGACGTAATTTTATCTTACCATCTTCTGTAAAATGTTCAGGGTCTTGGCGTTTTTGTAAGCGATTATAAATTTTACGGACTTGCTCGATGGTTGCATCATCAGGTTTAATCGCATCAACATTTAACCCTTGTTCTCGGTGTAATTTTTCTAAATGTCCAATAATGGTTGATACGCTTAAATTTCGTTCATCTGCAATGTCTAAAATATCATAGCCTTTTTCAAATAATTCTCTGGTTTCATCTAAGGTACTTTGTTTAATACCTGTACTTGCTTGCTCAAGTTTTTGGGCATTGCGTTTAATTTCTTTAATGTTGGTTGTACCGCCACATTTTTTAATAAATGCAAGATGTTGTGCGGATAAATCTTGCCCTTGAAAGGCATTTTCTGCTTCTGCGGACAGTTGTTGAAAGCGTTTATCTGCTTTGACCGCCAAGCTATCTAAACTTAAGGCGTTTAGGTTAAAGCCAAGTAAACGTAAACCTTGTAATGATGTTAAACGTGATAATGCCACATAGCCTTGACCATTTTCAAAGGTTTTAGATAGGTCGATTTCTGCACAATCCAAAGTCATGCCTTGGCTTTTATGAATGGTAATAGCCCATGCTAATCGCAACGGAATTTGTGTACAACTGGCAAGAATTTCTTCACCATCATTTTCAACTGACCACGTTTCAGGCTCAACGATGATATTTTCACCAGATAATAATTGCACTACAGGCAAAGTATTTTTGGAATCATCTTCAATAAAATCAATGACTTCACCCAATGTACCGTTGATATATCCCACATCAAAATTATTTTTAACAAACATGACTTTTGCGTGTTTTTTCAAAATTAATTCTTCAGGGGCTCGCACAGATGATTTTAAGGTTTCAATCAGCTTTTCATTGCCTTCATAGTCGGCTTTGAACAACACTTCATCTTCTTTTAATTGCTGTAAATGTTGCTGATTTAAACTATCTACATTGGCATTATGGGTATATAAACGGGTGAATGTTTCGCCAATATCATGATGTAAACTCTGTTGTAATTGCTGTAAATGTTGTGGTTGAATATTTTGTGCTCGAATGGCATTTAAAATATCATTCAGCGGGTCTTGCCCTTGGCGGTGTTGTTCGGTTAAATAACATACTTTAAACTTTGCCTCAACCCAAGCCGATGACATAAAACAAAATTTATCTCGGTTTAATTCGCCTGCTTTCCCTACAGGCGGTAACTGGAAAAAATCACCTGAAACAACCAGTTGCACGCCCCCAAATGGCTCATCATTTTCTTTAAAATATTTTAGCACTTGATTGACCAAATTTAATTGTTTGGCGTGGAGCATGGAAATTTCATCAATGATTAAAACTTGTGCATTTTCTAAATTTTCTTTTAAATATTTGCGTTCTTTTAAGCGTTTTAAATCTTGGTCGCTCAAACTGTCTCTAATGCCAATGCCAGCCCATGTATGAATCGTCATACCATTCATATGCGTAGCAGCGATACCTGTCGATGCGGTTACTGCCACAGGTATTTTATGAATACGCAAGTAACGAATATATTGATTGAGCGTGTAGGTCTTCCCTGCCCCTGCTGAACCTGTTAAAAATACATTTTCACCTGCTTTTAAGAGATTTAAGGCGGTATCTTGATTCATAATCTGCTCCTAATGGTGAAAATGTAAAAATTAAAGCGAATAATCAGCCAATAACTGTCGCATTTCTGCCAATGCTGTTCGTACATCATCTAACTGTTTTGCATTTCCGCCACTTAATGCCTGTCGCCATTTTCGTCCATGCGGTAAATGCTGAAATAATCCCAATAAATGCCGTGTCATAATTGAAAGTGGCACACCATTATCCACACGTTGTTGCATATAATCTAACATTTTTTCCATGATGTCAAAACGATTTGGCAAAGCAATGCCATCAAAATGTTGTGCCAATTCTGCTAATAAATATGGATTATGGTAGGCTTCTCGCCCAATCATCACGCCATCAACGTGCTGTAAATGTTGTGCTGTTTCGGTAACGGTTTTAATTCCGCCATTGATTTCAATGGTTAAATGTGGACGCTCTTGTTTTAAACGATACACATCTTCATAACGTAACGGCGGAATATCTCGGTTTTCTTTTGGAGATAAACCTTGTAATAAGGCAATGCGGGCATGAACAATAAAATGTGTACAACCTGCTTGAGCAACAGTATCAACAAAATTAAGCATAAATTCATAGCTATCATGTTGGTCAATGCCTATACGATGTTTGACCGTAACAGGAATATCGACCGCTTGTTGCATTTCCGCAACACATTCCGCCACTAAATCAGGCTCTGCCATTAAACACGCCCCAATTTTATTGTGCTGAACTCGGTCGCTTGGACAGCCCACATTTAAATTAATTTCATTATAGCCCCACTCCTGCCCAATACGGCTACATTCTGCCAATTCTTTTGGGTTTGAACCGCCTAATTGTAAGACAATCGGACATTCTTGGGCATGAAATTCTAAATGACGTGTCTTATCACCATGCAAAATTGCACCTGTGGTAATCATTTCGCTGTACATTATCACATTAGGATTAAATAATCGAGCAAAATAACGAAAGTCAGTCGTCGTCCAATCGAGCATAGGGGCGATAGAAAGCCTTATATTTTCTTTTGTTTCAATGGTTTCTATATTTTTCATTTAAATTCATTACCTTAATAAAAAAACATTTAGCTGTATTTTGCCATTTTTAGCTTTATTTTTCCATCATTTTACGCCATAATTACGCCAGTATCGCAAATTTTCTAAAAATAGCGTAAATGAAACGGATTCAACTCGAGAAAGAAAAAGTAAAACTGGTTAAATTCGTTTCTACTTTGCCACCTACCACCATGAGCAACACTTGAGCCATCTCTTTAATGGAATAACGAAGCTGACCATTAATTGCTTGATTCGCTAACGACACCCTTGCTATTCATAAAAACATCTCAATACACTTGCCTTTTATAATACTTAGTATTATGATACTAAGTATCACAAAATAGAGCAAAACATCATGTCTTATACCATTGCTGAAACTGAAGAATTTATCAAACAAGTTGATAAAATTTGGACACAAGATGAACGCTTAGAATTTTTTCAATACTTAGCGAACAATCCATTAGAAGGCGATGTTATTCCTAAAGCACATGGATTAAGAAAAATCCGTTGGTTAGCGAAAGAGCATGGAAAACAAGGTGGAGCAAGGGTAATTTATTACAACATGCTTGCTGATGGCATAATCGTTGCTGTTGCAATTTACGCCAAAAACCAAACCGAAAATCTACCACAAAAGACGTTAAAGAACCTAAAATAGGAGCAAAACATGAACGATTCACTAAAAACAGCTGACATCAACGCCATTGCACAAGCCATTATAGATGATAACCCTGAAGCGATTGCCATTCACGACAGCTTAATCAAATCATTAAGCCAGTTACAAAAAGGGCAATTTGCACGCACCACAAAAATTGAAAACCCTGTTGATATTCGCAAAAAAACAGGACTTTCACAAACTCAATTTGCAAAAGCTATTGGCATTTCAGTCAATACCCTAAAATCTTGGGAACAAGGACAACGACACCCAAGTGGTTCAGCAAAAGTACTATTAGGCTTACTTGCAAAACGTCCAGAACTGATTCAAGAGCTCGCTACCGCACTTTAACTTTAGCCACTAAACCTACCAATCACCCAAGGTCAGCCAACAGCAGATTCAAGTTTGAAGTATTGTGAACAGGTTCTAAGAACCTGTTCATGATTAATTTTTTTAGGCAAAAATGAGATAAATCGCCAGCTTTTCAAGGAAAAAATGCAGGTTGATAGTCATTCTATCAAGCAAGTTTTTGACGAAGAAAAGTAAGATTTAGCCATTTTTAGCAAAAAAGCAATGATTTTTAATCAAATATTCTACAAACATACCAAAGCATAATTAATTGTGAACAGGTTCTAAAACACCTAAAAATCAAAAGCCGTTAATTTTACAACCAACGGCTTTGATTTAAGCATTCTACTTACTGGTCATTTACGTCCACGAGATGGTCCATCTTCTTCTGGAAGTAATCGCCTTGGATATAACGTGCTGAAACGTTCCACGCATTAGCAAATGAGTTCATATCATCTAAGCCGTGTAAAGACATACTCACTTCACGAATTTCCATAAAGGCATCAATCTTCGCTTGTAATTCAGCAACGTCATCTTCTTTATTAATCATCTTAGTAAAGCTTCGTGCTAAACCAACATAATCAAATGGGATACGCTCTAAAATCGTATTACTTAACAATAAGTTACCAAAATCACGCACCGCAAGTTGAACACCATTTTGCTTTAACACTTGTAAATGATGTTGGGCGATACCCACATTTTCACTGATGGCTTTTTCAGAGAATTGTAATACTAATGGGAACTCTTGACGACCGCCAATCATTTTCGAAACTTTTGATACAAGCTCAGGCAATTCTGGGTGAACCATACTATGCTGATTCATATTGACAATGATTTGAGCATTTGGATGTTGTTTTACAAAGTGATGTAATTGCTTACACGCTTCAATCACTTTCCAACGGTCTAACTCCCATGATAAATCAGGGGCATTGTTTAACTCTTCCAAATCAGTCAATTCTTGCCACGCATTCTCAAAAATAAAGGCAGCGGTAACTTCATAGGTATGTGTGTTTTGGTCATCTTTATCATAGAATTGTTGATAACGTAATGACACTAAACCATGTTGTAAGTTTTGTTGCAAGCTCACCAATAATGGCGACCATGATTCACGTCCAACTGATGGAAGAGATGCTGGAGCGACTGGCGTTTCTGCAACAGGCTCAGCAGGCGTTGGAGCAACTGCTTGAGCAGTTTCTGGTTGAACCTGAATTTCTGAAGTTGGCACGACTAATTCTGGCGTATCATTGCCAGCAATGTCTAAAGATAAACTTGGTTCAGCCAACTGAATATCCGATGCAGGTTGAACGCTTGGTTCAACATCTAATTCAAGTGTAGGCATTTCTAATGTTAAATCAGCGGTTGGGGCTGGTGCAACATCAGCGGTGATAGGCTCAATGCTTAACTCACCTAAACTTAATTCAGGCATTGAAATCGAATCTTGTGCTTGTCCAATAGGTTCAATGCTTAATTCTAAAGATTCTGTTGGTTCAAGTTGAATATTTGTCGATGAATCAGATACAAGGCTTAAACTTGCTTGCTCTACATTTAATGGCTTTTCAACTGCTGTAGGCGTATTATCTAAACCATCAAGTTCTAACTCTAAGGCAGATTCAATAACGCTATTTGGGTCAAGCTGTGCAGATGTCGTAGGCTCATCTTCCACTAAACTTAAACCATCAGTCAATGAAACAGATGATGTTTTAATCGCTGAAGTTAAAGTACCTAAACGAGATGCACCTAAAGTACGCATTGTTGTATTAATATCAAGGCTTAATAAGTCTAAGGCTAATGGGTCATTTTGACCATCAACTTCAGGTAATGCGGTATTAAACGCTGAACCAATTAAGGCTTTAAACTCATCTTCGCTATATTCTTCTTGTTCCCATAAGCTATAGCCTAAACGCAACTGTAAAGATAAACTTTGACCATTCACATCAATCAAGCGTGGTTTTTGCAATGCTTTTAAGCCCATTAATTGAGCATCAAGTACCGCTTGCGATTCTGCTTGTACTAAAGTTAAGTACAATAACGCATCAATCTTATAAATTGAAATGTTACTTTGTTCTTGTAAGTATTTAGGAATATTATTGAAATAGCCTTGGAAAATATCCCATTGACCTTCTAATACCGATTCAGGACATTGTTTTAAACTAATGCTGACAATCGCAGAACAATTTGCAGGATTATTCTTTAAATGACGTTGAATTGAGCCTAAAGCTTGTGAAATAGGGTGAGCTTTCTCATTGCCTGCACCGCCACGTTTACGCTCAGAAATATCCACAATAATTTGAATGCCTTCATCTTCTGCTGGCAGATATTCTAATTTTAAGGCTTTATGAACGGCATTCGGATTACTGGTGATAATTTCCAGACCAGTTTGGTCAAATTGTCCTTGTGATACTTTTTTAAAGCTTTGTTTAAACTGTTGGATATTTTTTGGTTGTAAAACGTCCAAAATCGGCAAGCCAATTACCGCATCAATATCCGCTAAACCAAATAATTTTAAATATTCATCATTGGCATGAACGTGAATACCTTCACTAATCAATGCCACAGCTTTACGGCTTTCCTCAACCAAGGTTTGTGTTTGTTGTTGAATGGTTTCTAATTCTTCATTTAAACGTTGTTCATTTTGCAACACACGGCTATAAGACAATGCACGCACAAACATCATATAGGTCGATGCAAGGAAGTCAAGGTTTAAAATATCATAAACCCCTTTATTCAAATAGACTGAATATTGGTCAGGGTGATAATCTTCGCCACGCAATAACAACACAGGAACATAAGGATGGCGACTTTTTTGCAATAAGGTCAAAGCTTGTTCTAATTTTAAATCGTATGCTCGACCGAAGATAATTAAATCCCATTGTAAAGATAACTGTTTTTCAAAGCTCTGGAGATCATCTAACAAAATCGCATGAACTTGATGAGATTTCTCTTCAAAAAGTTCAATAATTTTATTATAGCGTACCTGATTATCATCAACAATTAATAGTCGACTTTCACTACGCTTTAACTTTTTTGATGATACTACATTTCGCATGTTGTGTTCCTGTACTTCACTCAAAGGTGATGATTAACCTAATTTTCATTAAAAAAAAGCACGAAAAATATCAATCTCTCGTTGATCATGCAATTTTATGTCGGATTGTACAAAATTTTGCGTTGTAAGTAACGCTTTTGATACATAAATTTGCATTTTTTTTTGTTTTACCAACAGTTCAACTTTTTGTCCAGCGGGGATATTATGATGAGCAGGAAGAATTAAACTCCATCGTTCCCCATCACTATGATAACGATGCAACAAAAGTGCGTAAGATGTTAAACTATGAAAGCGGACTTGGCAAGTAATTTGTTCACGAGCAAGCACTTCTATGCCTAATTCGACTTTATTATTTACCGTTTTTCCGACACGGCGAACAATCGCACTTTGCCAACCCCGCTTGGATTCTTCTTCAGATTGCTCTTTAATTAACAAAAAAACACCTTGTTTTAACTCCTGCGGTACAACTTCACCATTCCAATAAGCTTTATAGCCTTGAGCACTTTTATCTTCTACATCAGCTTGATAACGTACCATTTCATGACGAGCAACTTTTTCGGAAAAATCATCATGTTCCAAAAAGAAAAATGCACCATTAAATCCGACATAAATATCTAAAATAGAAGAATATTGATAACGTTGATGTCTGCGTTCATGTGATTGTAATAAAACCTGTTGGATTCTAAAATTTAACACCGAACTAATTTTATTAGAATGATAATAACGTAATGAAAAAAGCTGAGCCAAACGTGTTAAATCCACAAAATAATCGGCATAAATCTTTTGATTTTCAGTTTTATTTTCAATCGGCTTTAAATCATCTTGAATATTAATTTTATATTTACTTTGTACTGTAATATTGCGATGAATATCAATATATTCTGACCATTCTTGGCTAAATTTATGTAATTGAGCAATATCTAAGGTATTCAGTTGTCGATGACCAATAATACTAAAAATAATAATTTCAGCATAAACTTTTTCCACGCTGGTCATAATGGTTTGAATCCTTTCTGTAGGTGTAGTAAATGTAATACCCTGTTCTTCTTTATGATTTTCCCTTTCTAAGGTAATGATAATATTTGATTTTTCAAAATTTAAATGATTCGCACGCACATAAAGCAAATGGGTTTCATACCATTGTTTCAGCAAATATGGCATATCTAAACTATGCTGTTGATAGGTTAAAACTGAAAGATGTTTTAACGCATTATAAGTACTTTGTAAAAAAATCGTCCGCATTCGATTTAATTTGGTGATTTGCCAAAACGAAATTTTTTCTTTTTTTAAAATATCAAAACTTTCTTCTGCTAAACGAATATAATTTTTAATAAATAAGGCACGTAAACAACTAAACAGGGTCAGCATTTGTTCATAACGTTCATCATTTTTTAAATATTCTTGTTGATGAATCGATGATTCTAAATGCTCTAAAATAATTACTGCACGTTGGTTTAATACTTCAATCAGTTGAAAGCGTATAAAAATAGAATGGCGTAATTGTAATACTTCTGTCAGCATCACAAATAATTGTTCACAGGCTTGACCAAAGGGGATTTTAAGTAATTCATTTACCCATAAATACATATTTTTTTCATTCGTATCAATCAAACTTAATTTACGGCGATTTTTACGAAAATAATAGTTTAAAATTTGATACATATTATCCCCCATCACCTTTTACGATGATGTTTAACGGTGTTTTATTGGGCTGTCCTGCGTGTTCACGCACCAATTTGGGTACTAAATAGCCTGCAACTTGGGCTAATAATTGCTCATAAAGTTGATACATGGTCTGTTCATCAACTTCAAAATGGCTCGCCCCTTGTACCTTATCCAATGCGTGTAAATAATAGGGTAAAATCCCATATTGAAATAAACGATAACTTAAATTAACCAAACTTTCAAGATTATCATTCACCCCTTTTAATAACACCGCTTGATTCAACACATGAATTTTGCTTGTTTGTAATTTTTGTAGATAAGTGCCTGTATGTTCATCAATTTCATTGGCATGGTTACAATGTACCACAAGCACAATATTTAACCGAGATTGAGCCAATCGATACACTAATTCATCATCTAAACGTTCAGGAATCACAATCGGTACACGACTATGAATGCGTAAGGTATTCAGTTGAGCCATGCTTTCTAAACGCTCTAACCACATAAACAGCTTATCATTACTTAAGCTCAGCGGGTCGCCCCCACTTAAAATAATTTCATTGATTTCAGGATGTTGCTCAAGATATTGTTTTATATTTAGCCAATCCTGTTGTTTTGGTAAATTTTCTTGATACGGAAAATGTCGGCGAAAACAGTAGCGACAATGCACCGCACACGCCCCAGTCAGCGTTAATAAAAACCGTGAACGATATTTATGAATCACCCCTGTTAAATGGTTACTTTCTCGCTCTGCCAATGGGTCAGCGACAAAGCCATCTTGCTCGGTTAATTCTAAATGATGGGGTAATACTTGCAAGAGTAATGGGTCAAAGGGATTGCCCTTTTGCATTTTTTGTACAAAGGCTCTCGGCACACGCAATTTAAATTGTTGCGATGCTAACACCGCACCAGACAGCAAATCATCCGCTGAAAGTTGTAATAATGTTAATAATTCTTCAGGATTGGTGATTAAATCTGAGAATTGTAATTGCCAGTTTTTAGGAAAATCGTTTATCATATACACGAGAGAAAAATGTCAAAGACCAATGCGTTTAAACACATTAGTCTAACATTATTTATGTTCATTGTGTAAAAAATTGGAGTATGCCAATTATGGCAAGTTATTCTACAAACGAATTTAAGTCAGGCTTAAAAGTAATGCTTGACGGCAACCCATGCTCAATCATGGAAAATGAATACGTTAAACCGGGGAAAGGACAAGCGTTCAACCGTGTAAAATTGCGTAACCTTAAAACAGGCAAAGTATTAGAAAAAACCTTTAAATCAGGTGATACTTTAGAAGCGGCAGACATCGTAGAATTAGAGATGGAATATCTTTATAATGATGGCGAGTTCTGGCACTTTATGAACCCAGAATCATTTGAGCAACTTTCTGCTGATAAAACAGCGATGGGCGATGCAATCAAATGGTTAAAAGATGACTCAAATGAAAAATGCACCGTGATGTTATTTAATGGCGTTCCATTAAACGTATCTGCACCAAACTTCGTGGTATTAAAAATTGTTGAAACTGACCCAGGAGTAAAAGGCGATACAGCAGGTACTGGCGGTAAACCAGCAAAATTAGAAACAGGTGCGGTTGTTCGTGTTCCGCTGTTCGTTCAACAAGACGAAAGCGTGCGTGTTGATACTCGTACAGGTGAATATTTAGAGCGTGCTTAAGTCATTGCTTTAATCACAGCAGAAGGGAGTGTATTTTTCACTCTCTTTTGTTTTTATTGAAATTTATTTTTATATATCTATATCAAAATATAATAAACACTTTTCATTGCCATCATAAAAACAGTTGCATTGTATTATAAAATGTATTAATATGATTAAAATTGGTTATTTAATATACCATTTTGGAGCAATTTGTATATTTATTCTATGATTAATAAAGGTGCTTTATGAAAATTTTTTGGTTATCTGTATTATCGGCAAGTATGCTTATGCTCACAGCATGTAAAGATGATAAAGAAAATGAGTTAGCCCATACGCCTTCTGCAATAACATCCAATACCAATAATAATCCTTCAACATCAAATGTAAACAACAATACGGGGAATGCAAATTCGATTAATCCATCAAGCCCACAATACCGTAGTATATATGCAAACCATACTGGCTTAACAAATACAAATTCTTCTGGAAAAACATCTACCACAGGCACAGGTTCAACGACTAACAATACATCATCAACTAATGGAACAACTACAAATACAGGAAATACTTCAACGAGCCAAAATTCAGGGCAACAAGGTTCGACTAATCCTACAAATAATCCTCCTAAATCAAAATTATATGATTATTTTGATGTCTTACCTGTTATTAGTAGTTGTCAAACAGGAAAATTAAAAGATAGTCAAAAACAACAAGCCGTTGATGTTTTAAATCATATGCGTTCATTACATGGATTACAACCTGTAACTTACGATTATGCTCATGATAATGAAGTCATGCAATCTACTTTAATGATGGCTGCCAACAAAAAAATGAGCCATAATTTCTCTTCTTCCTCTAAATGTTTTACTACCGCTGGAAATATTGGTAGCCAAACCTCTAATATTGCTTATATGGGTGGAGGTTTATTTAGTGCTGAACGAAGTTTGATTCTTTGGCTTACTGATGAACATAATGTATCTTCAGGAGATACACGAGTAGGGCATCGCCGTTGGTTATTAAATCCATTTTTACAAAAAATTAGTTATGGCATGAGTGCTGAAAGTGAAAATAGCTATAGTTGGTCAGCCTTAAAAGTTATCTATAACAATAATGACAATATCCCTAGTGGGATTCAACAAAATTATGTTGCTTACCCTGTAGGTAATTATCCTAGTAAATATTTTAGTAAAAATGTACCTTTATCCTTTAGTGTGGTAGAACACCCAGATGACCTATGGGCAAATCATCAAGTAAATTTTTCTAATGCAAAAATTAATATCCGCAATCAACATGGAAAATTAGTACAAGTGTATGATATTTCTCACAATTATATTGGTGCTGGTATTCCAAATAGTTTAGAGTTCCGTGTAAAAGATTTAAGCTATAACCATACATATCAAGTAGAGATTAGCCAAGTTCTTGTTGATGGTAAAGAAAAGAACTATAATTACTGGTTTAATGTTCAACAATAAAATTAATTTTATGATGTGTTAAATATCTGTGATATAATATCATTCTTAATATGATATTTAACACATTTTTTATTTAAAAGTGCGATATTGTAAAATACATCTATTATCAATCTAGGAAATGTAATGTTGTCAACATCGCCTTTTTCAGATTTAAAATTCACTGCCCCCATTCAACGCTTAGACCATGCAAATCCGTATGCGGTTACGGTGGATGTCAAACGTTTAGATTTAATTCACCCCTATATTTCAGGCAATAAATTTTTTAAATTAAAATATAATATACAATACGCCCTACAACATGATTTTAAAGGGATTTTAAGTTTTGGCGGTGCATATTCTAACCATATAGTCGCACTCGCCCATGCCTGTCATGTAGTCGGTCTAAACAGTATTGGCTTGATTCGTGGTGAAGAACTCGCCCAACAGCCCCTAAACGCCTATTTAACAGATGCTCAACAGCACGGAATGCAACTTCAGTTTATTTCTCGTACAGAATATCGCTTACGTTCTGATGATAATTATTTGACAGAACTGCAACAACGTTTTCCACAATATTTTATTTTGCCTGAAGGTGGGACAAATCCCCTTGCAATTCAAGGCTGTAAAGAAATTTTAACACCTACAGAAATGCAACAATATGATGTGGTTTGTTGTGCTGTGGGGACTGGCGGAACGCTTAGCGGACTGATTGAAAGCGATTTTACAGGGCAAATTCTTGGATTTTCAGCCTTAAAAGGCAATTTTTTGACTCAAACAGTACAACACTATACCCAAAAACAGCCCCAAAAACAAAATTGGCGAATCCTTGATGATTATTGTATGGGCGGATATGCCAAAACCACAACGGAATTATTAGATTTTATACAACAGATGAACCAACATTATCAACTTCCGCTAGAACCCATTTATACAGGAAAATTATTTTTTGGTCTTTTTGATTTAATTCAATCGGGTTATTTTAATTATGGTAGCCGTATTTTGGCGATACATTCTGGTGGATTATATCCTTACACATCTTTTGAGAAGATATGAATATGATAAATGCAAGCACATATTTTGATGTGATTATTTTAGGTGCAGGTGCATCAGGTTTAATGTGTGCCAGTCATGCAGGTTTACGGCAACGCTCGGTATTAATTTTAGAAAAAGCCAATAAAATCGGTAAAAAGATTTTAATGTCAGGCGGGGGAAAATGTAATTTTACTAATTTATCTGTAGAGCCAGAACATTATATTTGTCATAATCTACATTTTGTAATTTCTGCACTTTCTCGTTATACCCAATGGGATTTTATCAGTAAAATATATGAATATCAAATTGAATATGAAGAGCGTAAACATGGTCAGCTATTTACTTTAAATGGCTCAAAAGAGATTTTAAATCTACTGGTTCAAGAATGTGAAAAGACCAAACAAGTACAAATTAAAACCCATTGTGAAGTATTCAATGTAACACAGCATGATAATGTATTTACCATTTATACATCAACTGGAGATTATCAATGTCAATCATTGGTGATTGCAACAGGCGGTTTATCAATTCCAACTTTAGGCGGTTCTGGTTTTGGTTATCAACTGGCAAAACAATTTGGGCATCATGTTTATCCAACACGAGCTGGATTAGTGCCATTTTGTTTTACCGATTATTTTAAAGAAATCAGTACACGATTATCAGGCAATGCTATTGAAGTCATTGTGTTTAATGAAAAAGCTAGTTTTAGAGAAAATTTATTATTTACTCACCGTGGATTAAGTGGCCCGAGTATTTTGCAATTATCAAATTATTGGCAAAAAGGCGAAACATTTTATATTCAGTTTTTACCTGATATGGATATTTTGGATTATTTTAAACTAAAAAAACAGCAACAGCCTAAAGTATTATTACGCACGATTTTAATTGAGCATTTACCAAAAAGTTTAGTATTAGAATTGCAAGCCTTGATTTGGCAGAAATGGGCAGAAACGCCATTAGCGGAATTAAATGAGCAAACTTTAATTCAAATTGCCGAACAATTACAAAAGTTTGCTCTAAAACCGTCCGATACAGAAGGTTATCGCACCGCAGAAGTTACGCTAGGCGGTGTGGATACTGATGAAATTTCATCTAAAACCATGCAAAGTAAAAAAGTACAAGGTTTATATTTTATTGGTGAAGTGTTGGACGTTACAGGGCATTTAGGGGGCTATAATTTCCAATGGGCGTGGTCGTCAGGCTATGTTGCAGGGCAATACGTTTAGCAATATGCTTAAAAATCAGTAGCAAACCGTTCGATGTTGAACGGTTTTTGATGTTACAGATGATTTTTACTCATGCTCTTGGCTAAGTTCTAAAGCACGTTGATAAGCAATTTTCTTTTTTACCCCTAAAATATCGCTGGCGAGTTGTGATGCAATTTTTACAGAAACATCTTGTAATAAGCGTTGTAATAGTTTATCTAACTTATCATCGGCAACATCAGGACGTGGCTCTGCTCCATCAATAATGACGACTATTTCGCCTTTTTGTTGATTTGGGTCATGTTGTACAAAGGTTAATAACTCACCTAAAGGCATTTGTTTTATGGTTTCAAAGGTTTTACTGATTTCTCGTGCAAAACCTGCTAAACGTTCAGCACCAAAAACATTGACCATATCTTGTAAACAATCCACAATACGGTGTGGAGCTTCATAAAAAATTAAGGTTTGTGTTTCATCTTTTAATTGTTCTAACTGTTTAATGCGTTGGGTTGCTTTGGCAGGTAAAAAGCCTTGAAAGCTAAATTTATCACTTGGTAGTCCAACCGCACTTAACCCTGCAATGGCAGCACACGCTCCTGCAATCGGAATTACTCGAATCTGTTGTTGTTGAGCCAAACGCACCAGTTTAAATCCGGGGTCGCTAATCAATGGTGTGCCTGCATCGCTAATCAATGCAATATCGTCCCCTGCTAATAGTTTTTCAATTAAACTTTGGATTTTATGGCTTTCATTATGGTCATGACAAGCCGTTAAAGGGGTATCGATTTGATAATGTTTTAGTAAAGGGGCGGATTGGCGTGTATCTTCCGCTGCAATCAATTTGACGGATTTTAAAACATTGACCGCACGAAAGGTCATGTCATCTAAATGACCAATCGGTGTTGCAACAACATATAATTGCCCTGCCATGTGTAACTCAACTTACAATGAAAATAAGGTTTATTTTACTGAAATTTGCTATACTGTTCAGCTAATTTTGAGTAACAAAATACTGAAGATATGAACGCACCTTCTCGTACCCAATCGATTGGTCTATGGGCAGAAGATTATGCCTTACAGCACTTGCAACAACATGGATTTTTCTGTGTTGCTCGTCAATATCGTTGCCGTTTGGGTGAAATTGATTTAATTGTACAACGAGAAAATGTCCTTGTTTTTGTTGAAGTTAAAGCACGTTCATCAAGCCAATTTGGTCAGGCAAATGAAATGTTAAGCCTTGCAAAACAGAAAAAAATTATCAAAACGGCTTTACATTTTTTGCAACATTTTCCACAATATCAACATTATGACTACCGTTTCGATTTTATGGCAATTTCATTTTCACCTACATCTCATGATGTCCAGATGGAATGGATTGAACACGCCTTTTTAGTCGATGATTTTTTAGGAGTATAAATGGACTGGTTATTTAATATTAGCTGGATTAGTAATAACAGTATTTTTATTACGATTGGTGCAATTATTCTCATTTTGTTAGGGATTTATCTTGCGTTTAATAAACCTGCGACTTCTCCACTACTTCGCATTAAAGCAACATCATTATTGACCCATCGTGAGCAAATGATGTACCGTTTATTGCAAGAAAGTTTTCCAAAACACTTGATTTTATCACAAGTGGCATTTGCTAGTTTTATGCAAGGGGAAGATGATTATTCTCGCCGTGCGATTGGTAATAAAGTGGCTGATTTTGTGATTTTAGACAGTTCCTTAAAAATTGTGGCGGTGATTGAGTTAGATGAACATTTACAACGTACCCCTGCTCAAGCGGAAGAAGAAAAAATTATTCGAGCAGCAGGCTTTCAACTCTTGCGTTACAGTATTCCAGAAATTGAGCAAATGCGTCATGATTTGCAAAAAGCTCATACGCCACCTGACCAACCTTTAAAAAAATAGTTTTCAGTTAAAGAGTAGATGCTATGATTCTGCTCTTTTTTTGAATAAAAAAAAGACAAAAGAAATTTTTTTTAATATTTATCCTTGAAGTCAGATGTTCCATCACCATAAAGATGGTATCTCAATTAGAGTAAAATTAACTTGGAGTACAATAGATGAGTTCAATTCGTCCTTTACATGACCGTGTGGTTATCAAACGTGTTGAAGAAGAAACAAAAACTGCTGGCGGTATCTTATTACCGGGGTCAGCGGCTGAAAAACCATCTCAAGGTAAAGTCATTGCTGTAGGGAATGGTCAAATTACTGACAATGGTGTACGTCCATTAGATGTAAAAGTAGGCGACAAAGTATTGTTCGGTACTTATGCAGGTACAACTGTTAAAGTTGATGGCGAAGAATTATTAATCATGAAAGAATCTGATATTTTAGCGGTTCTTGAAGGTTAATGAGATTATATTAAAGCAATAAATTAAAGTTTTGGAGAATAATATGTCAGCTAAAGACGTAAAATTTGGTGATTCAGCTCGCAATAAAATGATTGCAGGCGTAAATGTACTTGCCGATGCAGTAAAAGTAACTTTAGGCCCTAAAGGTCGTAACGTAGTGATTGACCGTTCATTCGGTGCTCCACACATCACGAAAGACGGTGTAACTGTTGCAAAAGAAATCACCCTACAAGATAAATTTGAAAATATGGGTGCTCAATTAGTGCGTGAAGTATCATCTAAAACCAACGATGTAGCAGGTGATGGTACAACAACAGCGACTGTTTTGGCTCAAGCGATTTTAAATGAAGGGATTAAATCTGTTACAGCAGGTATGAACCCAATGGATTTAAAACGTGGTATCGACATTGCAGTAAAAGCTGTGGTAGAAAACATTCGTACAACCGCTCAACCTGCAAATGATTTTAAAGCGATTGAACAAGTCGGTTCGATTTCTGCAAACTCTGACCATACAGTCGGTAAATTGATTGCTGAAGCGATGGAAAAAGTGGGCAAAGAAGGCGTGATTACCGTTGAAGAAGGTTCAGGCTTTGAAGATGCTTTAGATGTAGTTGAAGGTATGCAATTTGACCGTGGTTACATCAGCCCATATTTTGCAAATAAACAAGATACTTTAACTGCAGAATTAGAAAATCCATTTATCTTATTAGTAGATAAAAAAATCAGCAATATCCGTGAGTTAATCACTGTATTAGAAGCTGTTGCAAAAACTGGTAAGCCATTATTAATTATCGCTGAAGATGTTGAAGGTGAAGCACTTGCAACATTAGTGGTAAACAATATGCGTGGTATTATCAAAGTTTGTGCAGTTAAAGCCCCAGGTTTTGGCGACCGCCGTAAAGCAATGTTACAAGATATTGCCATTTTAACAGGTGCAACTGTTATTTCTGAAGAAGTAGGCATGTCTTTAGAGCAAGCAACTTTACAAGATTTAGGTACTGCTCATAAAGTAACTGTATCTAAAGAAAATACTGTGATTGTTGATGGTGCAGGTAATGCAACTCAAATCGCTGAACGTGTACAACAAATCCGTGCTCAAATCGAAGAAACTACTTCAGATTATGACCGTGAAAAATTACAAGAGCGTGTTGCTAAATTAGCTGGCGGTGTTGCAGTCATTAAAATCGGTGCAGCGACTGAAGTTGAAATGAAAGAGAAAAAAGACCGTGTAGATGATGCTTTACACGCAACTCGTGCTGCTGTTGAAGAAGGTGTCGTTGCGGGTGGTGGTGTTGCTCTTGTGCGTGCAATTTCTGCTCTTGAAGGGGTGAAAGGTGCAAACCATGACCAAGACATCGGTATTAGCATTTTACGCCGTGCGATTGAAGCTCCTTTACGTCAAATCGTTGCAAACGCAGGTGATGAACCATCGGTTGTTTTAAATGCAGTAAAACAAGGTCAAGGTAACTATGGTTATAACGCTGCAACTGGCGAATATGGCGATATGTTAGAAATGGGTATCTTAGATCCTGCTAAAGTAACTCGTTCTGCACTTGAACACGCTGCATCTGTTGCTGGTTTAATGCTTACAACTGAATGTATGATTACTGACATTCCAGAAGATAAGCCTGCAATGCCTGATATGGGCGGTATGGGTGGCATGGGCGGTATGATGTAATCTCCTTTAGCCTTTTGCGAAAAACTCTGTTAAACTTCGGTTTAGCAGAGTTTTTTATTTTTGGAGAATATTATGACAAGTTTTACCATACATATTCCTGATGAGTTTGTGCAACAAGCAAAATTAAAAGGAGTATTCAATGAAGTACTTTTAAAAGAATTAGCCAGTCAATTTTTGACGGCTAAATTATTAGAAAGTTTATTGCAACCAACAGAAATATCACACCAAAATTTAACATGGCAGGATTATTTTGTACAACGTGATTTATCAGTCGTTCCTGATGAATTTATGAATGAACGCAACCAACCACAGTTACAACATCGCTCAACATTTTAATATATTGATTTATGGTTTTAAATTATGGATTTGTTGGGTTTCGCTATCGCTCAACACCAACCTACGCGATTCAATACAGATAAATACCATACGTTATTCGGTCATTCCCTGCATAATCTTTTACTGTTTTAATCTGTTGGTAGCCATACATTAAAAATAGTTGTTGTACTGCATTTGCTTGGTCATAGCCATGCTCTAATACAACATACGCTCCATGTTTAAGCCATTGTGGTGCGTGTTGGATAATATGTTTTAAATCTGCCAAGCCCTGTTCATCTGCCACTAAAGCACGGCGTGGCTCTTTGCTTAAAGCGTGCATATGTGGGTCATTGGCATCAATATAGGGCGGATTTGATACAATCATATCAAAACGTACATCTTTTAAATTATCCAACGCTAAAAACCAAGAACCGCATAAAAACTGAACTTGATTTAAATGATGTTTTTCTGCATTATGTTGAGCCACAGCAAGCGTTTTAGGGGAAATATCACTTGCCCACACTTGCCAAGTTGGGCGTTCGCTCGCCAATGCTAAGGCTATCGCTCCTGTTCCTGTACCTAAATCCAAAACATTGGCATGGGAAGATAAAGGAAAGGTTAAAGCGGTTTCCACTAAAATTTCAGTATCAGGGCGTGGCACTAAGGTTTCAGGCGATACGGTTAAATCCAATGTCCAAAACGGTTGCGACCCTGTAATATAGGCTAAAGGTTCACCGTCTGCAAGGCGTTGTAATCCCTGTTGATAGCGTTGTAAATACACATTGTCTAAGGTTTGTTGCCCCATGAGCTTTAGTTTTGTGGCAGAACAGCCTAAAATTTCTGCTAATAACCACGCATTCTCTTGGCGTTCGTAACTGTCTGGCTCGCCACGCAAGGTTAAAGCGTCTGTAATCGTGTAGTGCTTGCTCATCTTTTAAAAAGTTCTGAATGTGTTCCCAAACGTACTAATGTTAGGTTATCTTCTGTTAGTTTATAAATGAGCAATAAGTCAGGTCTAACATGACATTCTAAATAACCTTTATAATCGCCTTTTAATGGGTGGTTTTGATATTTTTCAGGTAAATTTTCACCATTTACCAATAACCCAAGCACATCAACCCATTCAACTATCGCTAAAAGTAAATAATGTTTTTTTAAATCACGCTTAAATTGAGCCGTCATTGAAATAGATTTAGTCTGCGTCATTTGTTTTCATCATTTACAATTTTTTGCATCGCATACATTGCTTCATCAAGGGTAGCAAAGGTTTCCACTTCCCCACGTTCGACCGCTTGGATTGCCTGTTGTGTTTCACGATTAGGGACACGGCTTGCCCAATCAAACGATAAAGGTACTTTTCCTGTTTGGGCGATTTGATTAAAAAACATTCTAACTGCTTGGCTTGGGGTTAAACCATATTGTTCTAAGACTGGATATGCTCCTGCTCGTAATTCATCATCAAGACGCATATTAAAATTTGTATAGCCCATCATATGCTCCAATGTAATGTAAAGTTAATGTTATTGTAATGAATCATTTATTAATAAACAAGCCAATTTTATATAAAAAAGGGGAAAACTCCCCCTTTATCCCCCATTTTCTTGAGCCAATAACGCCAACTGGTCAGCTTGATATTCACGATGTAAATTATCTAATAATTCTGTTAAATCGCCTTCCATCACCGCTTCTAATTTATACAAGGTTAAATTAATACGATGGTCAGTCATACGTCCTTGTGGATAGTTATAGGTACGGATTCGCTCTGAACGGTCGCCCGAACCCACTAAATCACGGCGGAGTTCAGATGTTGCCGTTTCTTGAGCTTGACGTTTGGCATTTTCCAAACGAGAAACTAATAATGCCATTGCTTTGGCTTTGTTTTTATGTTGTGAACGTTCTTCTTGACATTCAACCACAACCCCTGTTGGAATATGGGTAATACGCACAGCAGAATCGGTTTTATTGACGTGCTGACCGCCTGCCCCTGATGCTCGATAGGTGTCAATTCGTAAATCAGCTGGATTAATATCGACCGTTGTATCGACATCAACTTCAGGTAAAATGGCAACGGTACACGCAGATGTATGGACTCGCCCTTGAGATTCTGTTGCAGGAACACGTTGTACACGATGAGCCCCACTTTCAAACTTTAAGCGACCATACACACCTTCTCCATCAACACGGCAAATCACTTCTTTATAACCGCCATGCTCGCCTTCATTTTCGGATAAAACTTCCACTCGCCAGCCTTGTGTTTCCGCATATTTTTTATACATACGGAATAAATCCCCTGAAAAAATCGCCGCTTCATCGCCCCCTGTGCCTGCTCGAATTTCTAGGTAAGCAGCGTTAGCATCATTTGGGTCTTTTGGAATCATTAAAATATTGAGTTTTTCTTCTAATTCAATCAATAAGGCTTTATTGCTTTTGATTTCTTCTTGAGCCATATCTTTAAAATCAGGGTCTGAAAGCATTTCTTCTGCAGTTACAATATCTTGTTCTGCTTGTGTAAATTGTTGCCACACGTCCACAATTTCTTGTAAATCATTGTGTTCACGAGAAAGTTTTCTAAATTTACTATTATCGGAAATGACTTCTGCATCGGCTAACAGTGAGGTCAATTCTTCGTGTCGGTCGCATAATTGGTCAAGGCGTAAACGTAAGCTCTCTTTCATGACATTGCTCTAATAATAAAAAACAGGCTATTTTAGCATAGCCTGTTCAAGATAGGAAATGTCCTATTTGTCAGAGATTAAGGGGCGATTGCCTGCCAGATTTTGATAGCTTGTACCGTTTCTTTAACATCGTGGACACGCACAATGCTTGCCCCTTGTTGAATACTCAATAAATGAGCCGTTACACTGCCCTGTACCCGTTCATCTGCTTGGGCAATATTCAGTACATCGCCAATAAAACGTTTACGAGAAAGCCCTGATAATACAGGATAGCCTAAGTTGGTAAATTCAGCAAAATGTTTTAAAATGGTGAGATTATGTTCAGTATTTTTTGCAAAACCAAAACCCACATCTAAAATAATATGTTCTTTTGCAATGCCTGCGGTTAAGGCAACTTCAATACGTTGTAATAACTCCTGTTTAACTTCTGCAATCACATCATGATAATTTGCCAGTTGATTCATGGTCTGTGGTTCACCACGATTATGCATTAAAATCACAGGGATATTGAGTTCAACGGCAGTTTGTACCGCATGGGGACGTGTTAATGCTCGCACATCATTCCACAGATGTCCGCCAGCATCAACCGCTTGGCGAATGACTTCAGGCTGACTGGTATCAATCGACAAAATCACAGGATAATCTCGTAATGCTTGCACGACAGGAATTACACGTTGCAATTCTTCTGCTAAACTGACAGCAGGGGCATTCGGTCGTGTCGATTCTCCGCCAATATCAATGATTGTTGCACCATCTGCAATCATTTGTTCGGCATGAGCAATCGCTTGGTGAACCTGTTGATAGCGTCCGCCATCACTAAATGAATCTGGCGTTACATTTAAAATCCCCATCACTTGCGGACGAGATAAATCTAAGGTTCGCCCTGCACAGGATAATATTTGCTTTGGTAAAGGAATCAGTTGCATTATTTCATCTCTTCGCACGCTTTTTGAAAACCTAATTCACAAGATTTTTTCATATATTTTTTATATTTATCAACACCTTGTGTCATATCATCACCATTATAATATAAAATAGCTAAATTATAAAAGGCTTCAGGGTGTTGTTGTAAACTGGCTTGTTCATACCAATAAATCGCTTTTTTCTCACTTTTTCTCCCGCCATAGCCCATAAAATACAAATATGCGAGATTACGTTGAGCCAACGCATTGCCTTGTTTTGCTGAACGTTCATACCAATGCCGAGCGGTTGCATAATCCTGCTCTACGCCGTGTCCAAATTCATAAAGATAGCCTAAATTCACTTGAGCATCGCTATTATTTTGTTGAGCCGATAAACGATACCAATATTTTGCTTGTTCATAATTCGGATTACCGCCCAAGCCTTTATAATATAAATTCCCTAAATTCAGTTGAGCTAACGCATCGCCCTGTTTCCCTGCTTTTAAATACCATTCACCTGCCAATAGAATATTTTTGTCCACACCATAGCCATATTCATATAAATAGCCCAAATTGACTTGCGATTCTACATCGCCCTGTTGTGCAGATAATTCATACCAATGTTTTGCTTTTGCATAATCTTGCTCTACCCCTAAGGCATAATGATACATATAGGCAAGGGCTTTTTGAGCAGTTTTATCTTTTTTATGGCTGGCTTGTTCATACCAATATTTTGCTTTGGCATAATCTTGTTCACCGCCTAAACCTTCTTGATATAAATAGCCCAAATTCACTTGAGAATCAACATCGCCTTGCTTTGCTCCTTGTAAATACCAATACCGTGCTTGTGCCATATCATGAATTGGGCTTTCCGTATTGGCATATAACGTTGCTAAGTTAAATTGAGCGACCACATCGCCATGTCTTGCAGACAGTTCATACCAATATTTAGCTTGTTCATCATCTTTTTCCACGCCTTCGCCTTGTTCATACAAAATTCCCATTTGCACTTGAGCATGGCTATTGCCTTGACGTGCTAAATGTTCAAACCAATGTTTTGCCTGTTCATATTGCTGTTGTTGATAATATTCAACCGCTAAATGATATTGAGCATCACGGTCGCCTAACTCCGCTAATCCTTTAAGATAGTGAAATTGACTTAATAATACGCTGGCAGAACTCGGCATTGCGACCATTGAGCCAAGCAGTACTAAACAAATATAAAAAATCTTGTAATAATACATAAGAAAAACACATTAGAATCGGCAAAAACCATCTAAGTGTAACAGAAAAATAAAGATTTTAAATCCTTTTTATATTATGAATAGGGCGAATTTTTTTCGCCCATTGTTTATTGTGTAGTTTTATAAAATTAATTACTTTGATTGACTTATTACACCAAAGAAAATAATTGCTAAAATAATAATCCCCCCTACAATCTCGCCTAATGAAGGAAACATCACAAAAGGCCATACCAAACCACGTCCCAAATTATAAGCAAATCCTTTATATCCATAAAATGTAAAGAAATAGCTATATAAACTATAAAGGAAAGAGATAATCATATACCCAACAAATAAAATATATCGCATTTCATTTCTCCTAAATTACGTACATACTGCTTGGGCTTTTACTAAAATTTCAAAAAAATCATCAGGAACAGGGGTTTGTCCTAATGCAATTTTTTCCATTTTTTCTTCACCATAGGCACTTTCTAAAGCATCATAACCACACTCACATATCTTTTCATCTTTTGGTGTACTCACACAACCCATCATAAATTGCTTTTTCGCTTGACTAGAACAACCTATCATACAGACAGATATCAAACATAGAATCACTATTTTCTTCATGCTCTTTCACCTTTATTTAAAAATCCCATTTTAGGATATCCTAAAATGGGATTATTTCAGATTTTTATAAGAATAGCAAGTCAATTTTGAATATCTGGAAGAAAAATTTGAAAACAATTTACCAAGACCGTTATGCGTATATTATTCAACAACTGATTAATGCACGAAAACAACACGCTTTAACACAAGCTCAACTCGCAACAAGGTTAAATAAACCACAGTCGTATATTGCAAAAATTGAAGGCAAAGAACGTAAATTAGATATTCTTGAGTTTTTAGAATTATGTAGTTTATTGGATATTAAAGCGAGTGAAATTATTTTACATTTAGAATCAAATAAATAAAAAAGCCAAACACTAGGTTTGGCTTTTTACAAAAATTGCATCAAACATAAAGTTTAAGCTTTTTCTTGCTCTTCGCTCACACGTTGGCGGAATTTTTGCCCTGCACGGAACGTAACCACACGGCGAGCAGAAATTGGAATTTCTTCATTGGTTTTTGGGTTACGCCCCGGACGCTCACGCTTATCACGCAACTCAAAGTTACCAAATCCTGAAAGTTTTACATGGTCACCAGCGATTAAAGCTAAGCTGATTTCATTAAAAAACTGTTCAACCATTTGTTTTGCTTCACGGCGATTTAGTGCTGTGTGTTCGCTTAAATAATCTGCCATATCGGCTTTGGTTAATGCTGTCATGATGCCCTCAAAGTTGCTTGATAGGTGTTTTCTAACACACTGATAATCTTGTCCATACCTGCTTTAATTTCAGCATCTTCCAACGTGCGTGTTGGATGTTGCCACAATAAAGCAAATGCCAAAGAGCGTTTTCCTGATTCTACACCTTGTCCAGTGTAAACGTCAAATAACCACGTTGAATCCAATAATTCACCGCCTGTTTGTTGAATCAACTGATTGATATCATGCACTGCAATCGTTTCATCAATCACAATGGCAATATCACGGCGAACCGATGGAAAACGTGAAAGTTCACTAAACGTTGATGTATAGCCCTGTACTAAAACGGCTTGGTCAAGTTCTGCGACCCATGTTGTACCTAAATCCAACGCATCTTCAAGCGATGGGTGTAAACGCCCCAAATAGCCAACCACTTGACCTTTTATAATAATATCAGCAGATTGTCCTGGGTGCAAGTATTGACGTGAACTCCGTACAAATTCTGCCTGTAAACGTGAAGATTTTAAGATTTGCTCCACATCACCTTTTAAATCATAAAAGTCCATTGGTTGAGCTTTAGCGTGCCATTGTTCAGGAATACGAGAACCTACGGCAATTAACGCCAATGTTGGAATTTGTTTTAAATCTGCAATCGTTTCAGCGTGTTGATAATCAAAACGCAACCCTAACTCAAAGAAACGGACACGATGTTGCTGACGATTTAAATTATATTGCACACATGGAATTAAACTGCTTAATAACGTGCTACGCATCACCGCTAAATCACTAGAAATAGGATTTGCCAAGGCTAAAGGTTTTACTTCAGGATTAAGCTGTTTTTCCAATTTTTCATCAACAAAGCTAAAGCTAATCGCTTCTTGATAACCTAAAGTGGCAATGGTTTGGCGTAACTGTTTAATCTCGTTATGGTCTTGATATTTAGCAAAGGTAACATCAATCGTTGGTACGCTTAACGGAATTTGGTTATAGCCATAAATACGGGCAATCTCTTCCACTAAATCTTGATAAATCGCTAAATCATAACGATAAGATGGCGGAACAACAGACCAAGTATCCCCTTGAACATCGACTTGACAGCCTAACGCTGTGAGTGTTTGGGTGATAAACTCAACGGAAATGGTTTCGCCCAATAAGTCGGTAACTTGTTGATGTTTAAGCTGAATCGTGGTACGTTGTGGTAAATATTGTGCTTGCTCTACAGCGGTTACAGGAGCAAACTCACCGCCTGCCAATTCTTGGATTAACTGGCTTGCTCTATCCATGGCACGTTGAGCCAAATCAAAATCGACACCACGCTCAAAACGTTGAGATGCGTCTGTGTGTAAACCAAAACGTCTTGCACGTCCAACAATCGACAATGGAGCAAAGAAAGCACTTTCTAAGAAAATATCTGTGGTTTCATCAGTAACGCTACAGTCTAAACCGCCCATAATCCCTGCTAATGCTAATAATTTTTCATTATCAGCAATCACCATCACATCTTCATCAAGTGTAACGTTTTGCTCATTTAACAAGGTTAAGGTTTCGCCTTTTTTCGCTTGACGGACAATCACATCTCCTGCAATTTTGCCACAGTCAAACGCGTGCATAGGCTGACCGAGTTCCATCAACACATAGTTGGTAATATCCACTAAAATGCTATGGCTACGAATGCCTGAACAAGTTAAAGCGTGTTCTAACCAAGCAGGCGTTGGGGCTTTCACATTGACATTTTTAATGATACGACCGAAATAACGTGGCGTACCTGCAGTTTCCACAATAATGTTCTTTTCATCGTTGATGGTTGCAGGTACAGGCTGAATTGCTGGCGGATTCAAAGTTAATTGATTAATCACCGCAATTTCTCGTGCTATGCCTTGTACGCTAAAGCAATCGCCACGGTTTGGTGTAATGCTAATATCAATCACATTATCATCAAGTTTGAGATAATCACGCACATTGACACCAATCGGAGCATCATCAGGCAATTCTAATAAACCATCGAGTTTATCTTCAAGGTCAATTTCAGACGCACCGCATAACATTCCTTGAGATTCTACGCCACGCAATTTGCCTTTTTTGATTTTGAAATCCCCCGGTAAAACTGCACCAATCGTTGCCACAGGAGCTTTCATGCCAACACGCACATTTGGAGCACCACAAACAATTTGTAATGGCTCACCTATACCAATATTGACCGTTGTAACACGCAAACGGTCAGCATCTGGGTGCTGTTCTACGGTTAAAACTTCACCGACTACCACGCCTGTAAATGGCTTAGCGACTGGGGCTAATTCATCGACTTCTAATCCCAACATGGTCAGCTGGTCAGATAAGGTTTCACTATCAATGGCAGGATTGACCCATTGACGTAACCATTGTTCACTAATTTTCATTTTTATAAACCTAAAACTTTCATTTTATTATGCAAATTGACGTAAGAAACGAACATCATTTTGATAGAACATACGCAAATCATTAATGCCGTAACGTAACATGGCAAAACGTTCAATCCCTAAACCAAAGGCAAACCCTTGATATTGTTCAGGGTCAATACCCACAGAACGTAACACATTTGGGTGAACCATGCCACAGCCCAACACTTCCAACCAACGCCCACGCTCGTCCATAATATCGACTTCAGCACTTGGCTCGGTAAATGGGAAATATGATGGACGGAAACGCACGTTTAAGTCTTTTTCAAAAAACTCATTTAACAAATTAATGATAATGCCTTTTAATTCCGCAAATGTCGTTTTTTCAGCCACATACAAGCCTTCAATTTGATGGAACATTGGCGAATGCGTTTGGTCAGAATCGCAACGATACACACGCCCCGGACATACAATACGAATTGGCGGTTGTTGCTTTTCCATAGTACGAATTTGTACGCCTGAAGTATGGGTACGCAATAAATGATTTACATCAAAATAAAAGGTATCGTGCATTGCCCGTGCAGGGTGATGGTCTGGAATATTTAACGCTTCAAAATTGTGATAGTCGTCTTCCACTTCAGGGCCTTGAGCCACTTGGAAACCTGCTTTGGTAAAAAATTGGCAAATCCGTTCTTGTGCCTGTAAGACAGGGTGTAAACTGCCCAACTGTTGCCCACGTCCTGCAAGGGTAATATCAATCGTTTCGCTTGCAAGTTTTTCAGCTAAAGCCTGTTGTTGTAAGGTGCTTTGACGCTCGCTTAATGCAGATTGAATCGCTTCACGCACCGCATGAATTTTAGCTCCGTATTCTTTACGTTGCTCTTCGTCCATCTTACCTAAAGCTTTTGATTGTTCGGCAAGCTGACTTTTTTTACCTGTAAATTGCACACGAACCTGCTCAAGTGCTTGAAGATTTTCCGCTCCAGCAATGGCTGTCAGTGCATCTTGTTGCAAATTTTCCAAAGACATTGTTTTTCTCAAAAAGACAAACTAAATGCCTAGTTTAACAGATTTTTAAGGCAGAACATAGAGTAAAAGACGGTCTGCACGTCGCTTACTGAAAGAGATAACGAAATTTATCATGTTTAAACAATGTGCCATCAAACTTATAGCGTGTTTCAGCGTCTATATGTCCATCATTGGGAGCAATTTCAATGCTTTTGACAAAACGCCATCATCAGCAAATATTTCATTTACATCACCATTTTCCATTGCTTTTGATAATCAAACACTTGTTGCATTAAATCAACCAACATTTTGGCGGTCAGTCCCCAAATAATTTCCCCTTCTAATTGAAAACTGGGTACACGAAGTTGCTGTCCTGCATAAGTGATTTGATAAGGCATAAATTCAGCGGTTAATAACTCTGCTAAATCGACAAAGAAAATCCGTTCAATTTCATTGGGTTCTGCTACTAAAGGACTATTGACGGGAATAAATCCGACAATCGGCTTTACACTTAACCCATATTTTGATGTTTGCACCGCCAACTCGCCCAATAATTCAACCGATGATGGAATTAAGCCAATTTCTTCCGCTGTTTCTCGTAAAGCAACGCCAATATCATCGGTATCATTTGGTTCACGTTTTCCCCCCGGAAAGGACACTTCCCCTGCGTGTTTGTTTAAATGACTGGCACGTTTGGTCAATAAAATTTTAGGTTGCGTTTCTTTCGTTATCGCAATTAATACCGACGCATCTGCATAACTTTGGTAGGCATTAAAACTTAATCTTTTTTCAAGAGCGGTTAAATAATCGTGTGTCAGCATAAATATCTTCCTAGTTTCTGATGGATTTCATCATAGCAAAATTATCTTCAAGAAACACCTTTTTTCTCTTGTAGATTAAAGTCAGTTTCGGTATGCTTAAATTTTAGTTTCATTCTTATTTTGCGTATGATTCATTATTGCACACAATGCGGAAACGCAACCCATAAAGCCATTCCTGAACATGACCATTTACAACGTGATGTATGCACCGTATGTGGTTATATTCATTATGAAAATCCTAAAATTGTGGCAGGTGCATTAGTAACCTATGGCGAACAAATTTTATTATGTCGCCGTGCCATTGAACCTAGTTATGGCTTATGGACATTACCCGCAGGATATATGGAAATTGGCGAAAGTATGCAACAAGGGGCAATGCGTGAATGTTGGGAAGAAGCAGAAGCCAAGATTCATATTGAACAGCTGTATTGTATGTACAATATTTTGCACGTTGGACACGTCTATGCCTTATTTAAAGCAACATTAATCGATGGAAAATTTGGCATTGGTACAGAAAGTTTAGAAAGTCGTTTATTTTATCCTGATGAGATTCCATGGCAACAACTGGCATTTCCAAGCATTGAACGCACCTTGCAACTTTATTTAACTGATTGTAAAACAGGACATTTTCCCCTACATATTGAAGATTTTGATTTAGACCGAACACACGCTTTTTATCAAAAATATCGTCCAACATAATCAAGTTACAGAGTTTAAACAGGAATTAATGCAATTTATTCATGAATTATTAAACGAACCAGTTTATAATAGTAGAACTTTTAACCCCCTTGATGAGAAGGAATTATCTAATGAAACTTAAACTTGCAACACTTGCCTTAATCACATCATCAATGATGTCTGTTGCTCATGCAGAAACCTTCAAAGAAAAAGCTTTGCAAATGGT
>JBHACK010000096.1:0-3093 GCA_041854545.1 Acinetobacter sp.
ACCAATTTATTCCATTTATGGCAACAATGGGAGCAGTCGTATTATTTGACCTATTAAAAGGTGTAGGTTTAGGTTTAATCATCAGTATTATCTTCATTCTTCAGGGCAATATGAAGCGTGCTTACTACCTCAGCCGTGAAGAACTGGCTGATGCACACAATATCACCCTTGATTTAGCTGAAGAAGTTTCCTTTTTGAATAAAGCAGCAATTAAGAAAACATTGAAAAATATTCAGCCAAATTCAATGGTCACTATCAATGCGCAACGTACCTCCTATATCGCTAGCGACGTATTAGAGTTGATTGAAGACTTTGCGAATATCTATGCAAAAGAAAATAATATTCACGTGATATTACGAGGCTTTAAAGCCGATTACGATAACCATATCGACCAAAGCAGTAATATTCACGTTGAACATGGCAGCCGAATTTAAGCTTTACATTATCAGATCCTTATTATTGAATAATAATTTTAAAACTTTTTAATAAAAACTATTCTTATTTTGTGAGCCATTTTAGTATAAACTTCTTTACTTATTATGTAAAAAGTGTAATATATCGAAAATTTTTACTAAAATATCCCGAATAAACTTTAATAAGTTAGATAATTACCCCCCATTTTCGTTTCACTTTAAATTTAAATAAGGAAAAAAAATGAAGAATAAATATTTTATTCTCACTTTATGTGCTTCTGCTTTACTAGCTGCTTGTTCGAATGGCAGTAGTAATAGCAATACCCCTAACCAATCTCAAAAAAAACAAAATCAAATGCAAAATGAACCTGCGCCTAAAACTCCTGATAATGCTGGAAAAACGCAGGACAACCCAACGCTTAAAGCTCCTGATAATGCAGAGAAAACGCAGAATACCCCAATGCCTAAGGCTCCTGATAATGCAGAGAAAACGCAGGATAACCCAACGCCTAAAGCTCCTGATAATGCAGGAAAGGCAAATGAGTCTATACCTAACATACCTGATAATTCAGAGAAAATTCAAAATGAGCCGGAAGCAATTCCATCTCAACCAACCCCACCACTCAAATACACTGGTGAATATGTTAATAAATATACAAGTAGTGCAACTTGGAACGGCGACAAAGATGTCATTATTGTCTATGAAGTAACCCCAACCAAAGAATCAGAACTTGGTTACACTAACGTTAAAAACTTTACCAGTAAAGAAATCCGCTTAACCTTAGCACAAGCTCAAGAAAATGGTAAAAATTATAAATTCTTACCATTAGATGAAGTAGGCTACTATGGCTACCGCCAAGCAATACAACCAGATGGTAAAGAAAGATATAATGATTATATCTACGCAGTAAATGAAAAACTCATCGCAAATAATGTACCAACTGGTTTAAATGCGACTTATAACCGCCCAAATGGGTTTATTTTCGGTCCTGCAACACCTGCTACTGATGCAAGTAATGCCATTAAATATATTTCTGACGTAAATATTGTTTTTAACAATGGTAATGCTAATGGTTCAATAAAACAAAATGATGAGTTGCAATTCAAAATTACTGGCAATACCAAATCACTAGTTTTTGAGAGTAATAACGTTAATTTAATTAAAAATGGAAGCAAAGCAATAATGGAGCCTAAATTTATCAATTCATCCGAAGGTGCAAATGACCTGCGTTATATTACAGGCGTAGTCAAAGGTGATGATTGGGCGGGTGTACTTGCTGCAGAGAAAAAATAAACTGCATTTCTAAATTCTAAAATAATGAAAAAACAAGCGGTTCAATTTGGTAAATTTTTTACTAAATTGAACCGCTTGTATTATGCTTAACTAATATATTAACTTAGAAACCCAAATTCACTCGCCATAAAGAGTAGGGTGAAGCCTGAAAGATAAGTTAAACCCACAACCGCTAGCCAAAATAAACCACCTTTTACTTTATGCTCACCTTTTAATACTAAAGAGAAGTTTAACCAAGCAAAAACTGGGGTTGAAACAAATGAACAAATCATCGCAAATTTAAGAAGAACAGCTACATCACTCATAAAGAATACAATGATTACAATACCAATTAATGCTGTAATTGTCATCCAAATATTGAGACTTGCCACCGTGCTTTCTTTTTTCTTAAAGACTAAACGCATTGCTTCATTATTCGCGCGTGAATAGCCGTCAATAACGGTAATCGTTGTGCCAAACATACACATAAAAGCAATAAAAGCGATCAATAATCTCGACCAATCACCAATAGCAAAGGCATACATTTTAATCAACTGCGCAATATATTTCACACCAGCTTGCTCAACAACTTCACCCGAACCATACTGAATCAATGCCCCTAACGCAAGAAACACAATTGCTAAAATTGCTGTGCCAATAAAACCAACGTTGAAGTCAAAAATACCATCTTCATAGCTAACTTTACTTAAACGGCGCTTTGCCACCACCCACATTGAGTTAATTGCTGAAATCTCAATCGGTGCAGGCATCCAGCCCATCAAGGCAACAATAAAGCCTAAAGAAGCCAAATTCCAAGGGCTTGGCTCCACAAAATCAGGGGCTATTTGCACACCACCTTTAACGGCAGCTATCACCACGGCTGAAACGGTTGAAACCGTTAAAGCGATCATAATCCATTTAGAAAGCCTATCTAAGAATCTATATTGACCTAATAATAAGATCCCCCAAGTAACCACAATAATTACTGTACTTGCCGTAGGAATACTAATATTAATATTTAAACCTAAAGCTGAAATGATAAATTTTAAAATAGCTGCGGTTACAATACCTACCGCAGCGGTGTTAATCATCGCAGCGACAACATTTAACAAAAAGAAAATAACTAAATAGAACTGACCTTTTTCTTGATAGCCTTGAATTAAAGTTTTGTTAGAATCAAGCGTATATTGCACGCCGAAACGGAAGAAAGGATATTTAAATAAATTAGCCAAAATGATGATAATCGCTAACTGCCAACCATAAATTGCTCCAGCTTGGGTTGAAGCAATAATATGCGAGCCTCCCACCGCAGCTGATGCCATTAAGATGCCTGGTCCCATTGCCCCTAATTTTGAAGCCCATGATGAAGCTTGATTTTGCTCTGTCATTGTTTATTCCTAATATAAG
>JBHACK010000097.1:0-27791 GCA_041854545.1 Acinetobacter sp.
GTGAATGTCTGCAAGTGAACCTAAATCCATTAAGCGTTGAATGGTTCGTGCGTGTTTGATGATATTACTTTGTTGTTGATGTTGCTCTAAAATATTGGCTTGTTTATCGAGTTGGGCTAGGGTGCGATTGACAATATCATGTGCAGAACCGTGTTGCCAATCCGCTTGCGATAATGCGACTAAAACATCTTCATATTGTGTTGAACCCATCGCAAATTCAGCAAGATTAGACACTAAAGCATCAGATGCGTTGCATTGTACACCTGTTAAACCTAAAAATAATCCCGCTTTGGCAGGTAAGCGTTGTAAAAACCAACTGCCTGTTGCATCTGGGAAGAGTCCAATGCTGACTTCAGGCATAGCAAAGCGTGTTTTTTCGGTAACAATGCGATGACTTGCTGAAGACATTAAGCCCATTCCGCCTCCCATCACAAAGCCATTTGCCCACAGAATAATTGGTTTTGGGTAAAAGTGCATTTGTCGATATAAGCGATATTCTGTCCCAAAAAATTGTTTGGCATAGGCATTCGGTGAAGGTAGCTGTTCTACCATACTCTCATAGAGTTTACGAATATCTCCCCCTGCACAAAAGGCTTTTTCACCACTACCACGCAAAACAATGGCGACAAGGTTGCTATCATGTTGCCATGCAGTTAATTGTTCGGCAATGGCTTGGCACATTGGAATACTTAAGGCATTTAAGGATTTTTCTGAATTTAAGGTTAATATGCCAATGTATTGTCCTTGTGTCGTTGCTCGGGTTTCAATCAATACTGGTTGGTCGGTCATGGATTCTGTCCTTAATTATAAGAATCTGTTCACAATTCATTACGCTGTCATAGTTTTGCAGAATATTGCATTCAAAATCATTGCTTTTTTGTCAAAAATGGCTAAATCTGGCTTTTCTGCGTCAAAAACTTGCTTGATAGAACCACTATCAACCTGCATTTTTTCCTTGAAAAGCTGGCGATTTATCTCATTTTTGTCTAAAAAAATTAATTATGAACAGATTCTGAAAAGAGTGGAATGCTTATCGTATCCCGATAAGCATTTTTATGTTCAATCTATCCTATTTATTTTGCCAAACAGGTGGACGCTTTTCTAAAAAGGCATTGACCCCTTCTTTTTGGTCAGCTGTATCAAATAATTGGACAAAAGCCTCTCGTTCTTTAATGTGGTTATAGGCTGGTGGGTTATAACGTGCAGATTGAATCAGCGTTTTACAATGGCTAACCGCAACTGGGGATTGTTTTGCTACTTTTTCAGCAAGTACTTTAGCGGTTTCAAGTCCTGCACCTTTAGCAACCACTTCTTCGACTAAACCGATTTTGAGTGCAGTTTCCGCATTGACACGTTCACCACATAAAATCATACGTTTAGCCCAACCTTCACCAACAAGCCATGGTAGCAGTTGTGTTCCGCCTGCACATGGTAATAAGCCAACCGCTGATTCTGGTAGAGCCATGACTGCGTGTTCTTCAGCAATACGAATATCACAGGCTAAAGCACATTCTAAGCCACCACCCATTGCATAGCCATTAATACAGGCAATGCTAACACCACGGAATCGGCTTAATGTTTCAAAAGCTTGTCCAAATACAATTGCCATTTGGGTGGCTGTACCGTGGCTACCATCAGCAAAGAGTTTTAAGTCTGCACCTGCACTAAAGAATTTTTCCCCATCGCCGTGAATAATTAAGGCATAAACGTCCTTATTAGCATTTAAATCTTCAACCAGTTGTTTGAGTGAACTTAAGCTCTCATAAGTCCATGTGTGAGCAGGTGGATTATTTAAGGTAACAATGGCGGTATGTCCATCAATGGTTAAATTTAAATTGGTATAGCTCATGTGTTCAATCCTTTTTGATGATGGTTTATTGGACAATAAACCATCTTAATAACATATTGATTTAATTAACGTAAATTGAGTAAGGCATCATCTTGCAACATTTGACGTGCAATAATGACACGCATAATTTCATTGGTACCTTCTAAGATTTGATGTACACGCAAATCACGCACATGACGTTCTAATGGATATTCATTGAGATAGCCATAACCGCCATGCAATTGTAAGGCTTGATTTGCCACTTCAAAACTTAAATCGGTTGCAAAACGTTTTGCCATAGCACAGTAAGCCGATGCTTGTGGATGTCCTGTATCCAATTTATGTGCTGCAAGATAAATCATGTTGCGTGCAGCAATGGTTTCGGTGAGCATATCTGCCAGTTTAAATTGTACAGATTGTAGATTGACGATAGTTTGTCCAAATTGACTACGTTCTTGTACATAGTTTAATGCGGTTTCAAGTGCCGATTGTGCTGTACCAACCGCACATACGCCAATGTTAATACGTCCACCGTCTAAGCCTTTCATGGCAAATTTAAAGCCTTCGCCTTCATTGCCAAGTAAGTTGCGTACAGGAACTTTGACATCTTTAAAATGAATGGTGCGTGTTGGTTGTGCTTTCCAGCCCATTTTATGTTCATTTTTGCCGTATTGAATGCCTTCACTATGAGCATCAACCACAAAAGCAGAAACGCCTTTTGCTCCAGCACCACCTGTACGTGCCATCACCACTAAAATATCGGTTGAACCTGCACCAGAAATAAAGGTTTTTTCACCATTTAGGATATAATAATCCCCTTGTAATTCTGCTTTTGTGGTTAATGATGCTGCATCTGACCCTGCATTGGGTTCGGTTAAGCAGTAACTACCTAAAAATTCACCACTAACCATTTTAGGTACAATTTCTGCTCGTACTTCATCTTTGGCAAATTCACCAATCATCCATGCCACCATATTGTGAATGGTGATATAGGCAGCAACCGCGGTATCCCCATAGGCTAATTCTTCAAAGACAATGGCTGAATCTAAACGTGGTAAACCTAAACCATCATAATCAGGGTTGGTATATAGTCCTAAAAAGCCCAGTTCACCTGCTTTTTTAATGACATCAACAGGGAAGTGTGATTCTCTGTCCCATTCACCTGCATACGGTTTGAGTTCTTTTTCAGCAAATTGGCGAGCTGTTTCTTGAAAGGCAAGTTGATTTTCATTTAATTCAAAATTCATGTCTAGTTCCCTTAATGCTGTGTGGTGATGGGATTTTATGTGAGCCATAAAATCCCATGTCATCTCATGAAGTGTTCAATTATTTCATTGAAATGGTTGTATTGACCCCTTTACTGGCTTCGTCATCGAACCAACGAGCAGTAACTGTTTTGGTCTGCGTATAGAATTGAACCGCTTGTTTTCCGTATGGCCCTAAATCACCGAGTTTACTGCCACGAGAGCCAGAGAATGAAAACATTGGCAATGGTACAGGAATTGGTAAGTTAATGCCGACTTGTCCAACATCAATATCTTGTTGGAATTTATGGGCTGCAGCACCAGATTGTGTGAAAATTGCAGTTCCATTTCCATTCGGATTGGCATTGATAATCTCAATGGCTTCTTCTAAGCTGTCCGCATACATGACACATAATACAGGCCCGAAAATTTCCTGCTTATAGATTTGCATATCTGTCGTAACATGGTCAAATAGTGTTGGGCCAACAAAGTTGCCATTTTCAAAGCCTTCAACCACAATGTTACGACCATCGAGTAATAAGGTTGCACCTTCATCAACACCGGATTGGATTAAACGTTCAACACGTTGTTTGGCTTGTGGTGAGATTAAAGGCCCTAAATCTTTATCATTTTTTCCTGCTGAAACCACTAAGCCTTGTGCTTTGGCTTTAATTTCATCAATCCATTCTTTGGCTTGTCCAACTAAAATGACAACCGATAATGCCATACAACGCTGACCTGCCGCACCAAATGCTGCTCCTGCAAGTTGATTGAGCGTTTGCTCTTTATTGGCATCAGGCAGAATAACGGCATGGTTTTTTGCTCCCATCATACATTGTACACGTTTTCCTGCTTTTCCTGCACGGTCATAAACATGTGTACCGACTGCAGTTGAACCAACAAATGAAATCGCTTTAATGTCTGGGTGGTCGCAAATGGCATCAACTGTATCTTTACCACCATGGACAACATTTAAGACGCCTTTTGGTACACCTGCCTCTACAGCAAGTTCTACAAGACGCATGGTTACACTTGGGTCTTGTTCAGATGGTTTTAAGATAAAGGTATTGCCTGTTGCAATCGCCATTGGGTACATCCAAAGTGGAATCATGGCTGGGAAGTTAAATGGGGTAATCCCTGCACAAACACCTAATGGTTGCCATACGCTATATGTATCGACACCGCTTGCAACATTTTCAACAAAATCACCAATTTGTAAATTTGTGATACCTGCGGCATGTTCAACTACTTCTAAGCCACGGAAAATATCACCACGTGCATCGGCTAAGGTTTTACCTTGTTCTTTCGTGAGCATTTCCGCAAGCTCATCCATATGAGCACGAATTAACTCTTGATACTTTAAGAAAATACGAGCACGTGTAGAGATAGGTGTTTTACGCCAAGTTTTAAATGCTGTTTTTGCGGCAGCAACGGCTTGATTAATTTCCTCTGGGGTGGTTTGTGGCACGAGAGCAACGACTTCCTGCGTTGCTGGGTCGGTTACATCAATCCATTGTGTGGTTGCAGAATCAACGAACTGACCATCAATAAGCTGTTTTACTTTCACGACATTTTGCATAAGCACATAATCCTTAAAAAAATAAGTGAGTGATTTCCATCGATAAACAATATAACAAAGATTTATTTTTTAGGTCAAGTATTTTTTAATCATTTTCCATCTATTTTTTAATATTTTTTGTGCGATTTTTATTCTTTTAAATTTAAATCCTGTTTTATAAGAAAATAATCTATTTTGCATTGTATTTTAAATTGCTTTTCGATGTAGGTTAAGATGCGAATAGTGTTTTAATTTATTGTTTTTAATCTATTTTTATTTTGAATAATATTTTAATTTTCAATAAAAATATAGAGATAATAAGATTTTTAAAATTATCTTTATGATGATTTTTTTTAAATAGAAGTTTGATTTATTTTTACAATATAGATTTAAAAGATGAAGTATTATTTACTCCATCTTTTTTGTCGTCATTGTTCATTAAAAAGGGATATTAAATCATTTTAAATTAAGGTTACTCCTGTAACAGATTGAATATATTCTTGGCTTACACCTTCTGCCAATTCCACGAGTTTTACGCCGTGTTCTGTGATGTCCATGACACCTAAATCGCTGATGATGCGTTGAACAACACCACGTCCAGTTAAAGGAAGTGTGCATTCTGCTAAAATTTTAGGTTCTCCATTTTTGGTGCAATGTTCCATTAACACAACAACACGTTGTACACCTGCGACTAAATCCATTGCTCCGCCCATGCCTTTGACCTTTTTCCCCGGTATCATCCAGTTGGCTAAATCACCTTTTTCAGAGACTTCCATTGCTCCTAAAATGGCGATATTGACATGTCCCCCACGAATCATAGCAAAAGATTCTGAACTTGAAAAGAAGGAGGCTCCTTGTCGTGCAGTTACTGTTTGTTTTCCTGCATTGATTAAGTCTGCATCAACGGTTTCTGCGGTTGGGAATTCATCTATACCCAGTAAGCCATTTTCTGATTGTAGCCATACGGTCATGTTATCAGGAATGTAGTTGGCAACCAGTGTAGGTAAGCCAATGCCTAAATTGACATAGTAGCCATCTTGTAATTCTTGACTGGCACGTTGTGCCATTTGTTCACGTGTCCACGCCATTGTTATGCTCCTGCTTGGTGTTTTAAGGTGAGTTGTTCAATGCGTTTTTCAGGGTTGGCATTGACCACAATGCGATTGACGTAAATGCCTGCTAAATGGACATCATCTGGGTCAATTTCGCCGATTTCAACCAGCTGTTCAACTTCAACAATGGTAAATTTACCTGCCATAGCACATTCTGGGTTAAAGTTGCGGGCGGTTTTTCTAAAAATCAAATTGCCTGCTTTGTCTGCTTTATAGGCTTTGACAAGGGCAACATCTGCGGTTAAAGCGTGTTCTAAAATGTAGTCTTTGCCATTAAATTGGCGAATTTCTTTGCCTTCTGCAATCGGAGTACCAACGCCAGTTGCTGTAAAGAATGCAGGAATACCTGCACCACCTGCACGCAATTTTTCGGCTAATGTGCCTTGTGGGGTGAGTTCGACTTCAAGCTCTCCACTTAGATATTGGCGTTCAAATTCTTTATTTTCACCTACATATGATGAAATCATTTTTTTAATTTGTTTTGTTTGTAGTAATTTACCTAAACCAAAATCATCAACGCCTGCATTATTAGAAATGCAAATTAAGTCTTTTACGCCAATTTGTTGTAGTGCATCGATGAGTGCTTCTGGAATGCCACATAAGCCAAATCCACCTACAGCAATGGTTTGTCCATCAGCCACTATATCTTGTAGGGCAAGGGTTGCATTTTCAACAACTTTATTCATTTTTCACTCCTTTCAGTTTAGGGGGATGTGATGACATTTAATCATCACATACCGCCATAAATGAGATGATACGGTTATTCAAAGACGTGAGCAGTTACATTCAGCTCAACTTTCATGATTTCTTGTAGCTTAAATTTTTGTGGTTTTCCTGATGCGGTCATTGGAAATTCTTTGACAAATTGTACATAACGTGGGATTTTGTTGTGTGAGATACGTTCACGACAAAAGGCTTGAATTTCTTCACGGCTACATTCTACGCCTTCATTGAGAATAATGCAGGCACATAATTCTTCACCATAACGTTCATCTGGTAAGCCAATGACTTGGACATTAGAAACCGCTGGATGTTGGTAGAGTAAATCTTCAATTTCTTTTGGAAATAAGTTTTCACCACCACGAATCACCACATCTTTAATCCGTCCTTTGATTTTAATAAAGCCTTCTTCATCAATTTCGGCAATGTCGCCTGTGTGCATCCAACCATGTTTATCTACCACTTCTTTGGTTTTTTCTGGTTCACCCCAATAACCTGCCATCACCGAGTAACCACGGGTACATAATTCGCCTTGTACACCAACAGGCACGATATGTCCATTTTCATCAACCACTTTAATTTCAACGTGTGGGTGAATGCGTCCAACGGTACTTACACGTTTATCTAACGGGTCATCAATATGGCTTTGTGAGCTGACAGGTGATGTTTCAGTCATACCATAACAAATGGTGATTTCAGACATATGCATACGGTCAATTACACGTTGCATAATTTCACGAGGGCATGGACTTCCTGCCATAATGCCTGTACGCAAACTGCTTAAATCATATTTGTCAAAGTCAGGTTGTTCAAGCATGGTAATAAACATGGTCGGCACACCATAGAGAGCGGTGCATCGTTCTTTGTGTACAGCATCTAAGGTTTCGGTTGGTGAATAGACGTAGTTTGGATAAACTACAGTTGCCCCATGTGTAAGAGAGGCTAAGTTGCCCATCACCATACCAAAACAATGGAATAATGGAACAGCTAGACAAATTCTATCACTATCGGTCAAATGAATGCCTTCACCAACAAAATAACCATTATTTAAAATATTATGATGGGTAAGCATGGTGCCTTTAGGGCTACCTGTTGTGCCTGATGTAAATTGAATATTTGCAACATCATCAAATTGCAATTGTGATGCAACATATTCAATCCGTTGTAATTGGGCTAATGTTGGCGTGTTCAGTAAATCTTTAAAACGATAAATGCCATCATGCTCAACATCAGTCGTTTTGATGACGGTGCGTAAATGCGGTAAGTTATGCGAAACCAAAGTTTTACTATGATTGCTTTCAAACTCTGGAGCAATGCTGGCTAAAATAGCATGATAGTCTGTGGTTTTAAAGGCTTCACCAATCACAATGCCTTTACATTCGACTTTATTTAAAACGTACTCAAGTTCTTGGGCTTTATATGCTGGATTTAAATTGACAAGAATCACGCCAATTTTAAATGCAGCATATTGCGTTACTGCCCATTCCCAAGTATTTGGAGACCAAATACCTAAACGGTCGCCAGTATGAAATCCTAATTCAAGTAAACTTGATGCAAACGCATTGACTTTATCGTGTAACTCCTGATAAGTCATGCGTTTGTTTTGATGAATACTCACTAATGCTTCTTTATTGGCATATTGTTTACACGCACGGTCAAACATTTCACCAATTGTTAAACCAATCAAAGGCTTATCACTCGTGCCTGAGACATAGCTTAATTTTTGATATAACATAGTTTTCACTCCTTTGATTACGAGCAGGAACGTTGCACCGTAATTCATCAATCGACTTTGTTTACATCTGCTCCCTAGCGTTTCCGTTGTCTAGTCCTTATTCCTATTCAATCGATGTCGCTATATTCACAGCATGCAAACAAAAGTTTGCAACTTGCGTACTAAATGCGTCATTTGTCCGTTGTGATGTTAAACTCAACGGCTCAATCACCGCAAAGGTCATCGCTCCAACAATACATAAAGCAGTTGTGGCAACATCATCAAATTGAAATTCTCCTTGGCGTTGCCCTTCTTCAAGTAATTGTTGAATCGTTTCCCGAATCATCTGCTTAGTTTTAAAGCGAGCTTCTTCAACTTCAGCTTCTGCAGGCTCAAGCATCAATGCGTAAGCCAATCTCGGGCTATTTAATGCACGGCGTACAAAGGTTTCAATTGCTTTATGCAAACGAACAGGATAGGGCAAATCATTGTTGGCAATTGTCGTTAAAATATTTAACTCAGTTGCAATGGCAACAGATAATACTTCAATAATAATTTGATTTTTATTATCAAAATATCGATAGACCAATCCTGTCGATACACCAGCAATTTCTGCAATGGCTTGGATTTGAGCTCCTTTAATGCCATGTTGAGCAATCAACTGCTTTGCTGCAAGCAAAATCGCTTTACGATTTTGCTCAATGCGTTCTTGCATTAAGGTTGAACGTTTATAGTTCATAATTCTATTCTCTCTTATTTAAAATGAATTGTAAATCATTTTTTGAAAATATATTCACTTTTTTTTAAAAAAAGTGTATGCTACAAGATATCAAGCAAAAAATGTTTATGATTTATACAAATCTATCCTGCTATTGTACTGAATTCAATGCAGGTATGAAATGTTAAAGATGACATTTTGATTGATACACATTCCATCTATCTCACACAAGGATGATACTATGAACTTGAAAACCTTAAATTTTGGTCTTGATGAAACCTTAGTTGCACTACAAGAAGAAGTGCGTAAATTCTGTGCAAAAGAGATTGCTCCAATTGCAACAGAAACAGACGAAAAAAATGAGTTTCCTGCACACTTATGGAAAAAATTTGGTGATATGGGCTTATTGGGCTTGACGGTTTCTGAAGAATATGGCGGTACCAATATGGGCTATTTAGCACATATTTTAGTCATGCAAGAAATTTCCCGTGCATCTGCATCGATTGGCTTATCGTATGGTGCCCACTCAAACCTTTGTGTCAATCAAATCAACCGTAATGGTAATGAAGAGCAAAAACAACGCTTTTTACCTAAACTCATTTCAGGTGATTTTGTGGGAGCTTTGGCAATGTCTGAACCGAATGCAGGGTCAGATGTCGTTAGCATGAAATTGCGTGCAGAGCAACAAGGCGATAAATTCATTCTAAATGGCTCAAAAATGTGGATTACCAATGGTGGAGATGCCGATGTTTTAGTGGTTTATGCTAAAACTGACATCAATGCAGGAGCAAAAGGCATTACCGCATTTTTAATTGAAAAGGGTATGGCAGGATTTAGCCATGGTTCACATTTAGACAAATTAGGTATGCGTGGTTCAAATACCTATCCATTATTCTTTGATAATGTCGAAGTACCCATGGAAAATGTCTTAGGTGGTGTGGGCAATGGCGTTAAAGTCTTAATGAGCGGTTTAGATTATGAACGTGCAGTATTAAGTGGCGGGCCTTTAGGCATTATGGATGCGTGTATGGACGTTGTCATTCCATATTTACATGAACGTAAACAATTTGGTCAAGCCTTGGGTGAATTTCAATTAATGCAAGGTAAAGTGGCGGATATGTACTCCACATGGTTGGCGTGTAAAGCCCTTGTATATGCGGTAGGACAAGCGTGCGACCAAGTTGACCATGACCGTAGCTTACGCAAAGATGCGGCAAGTGCAATTTTATATGCTGCCGAAAAAGCAACATGGATGGCAGGTGAGGCGATTCAAACCTTAGGGGGCAATGGCTATATCAATGAATACCCAACAGGACGTTTATGGCGTGATGCAAAATTGTATGAAATTGGTGCAGGCACATCAGAAATTCGCCGTATGTTGATTGGTCGAGAATTATTTAACGAAACCAAATAATATGGCAATGGCGTATGCAAAGACCATGTTTTTGCATACGTTTCCAAAAAATTGCTCACAAAGGAGTGGCTATGAATCAACTACAAAGCAAAATCAATACACGAAGTGAAACCTTTAAACAAAATCAATTGGCAATGACCACCTTAGTGGACGATTTAAAACGTTTAAGCCAACAGATTGCATTAGGAGGTGATGAAAAATCTCGTAGTAAACATATTGCTCGAGGTAAACTCTTAGCACGAGAGCGTATTAACCAACTCATTGATACAGGAAGTGCATTTTTAGAAATTGGACAATTAGCCGCCTACAATGTTTATGAGAGCGATGTTCCGAGTGCAGGTGTTGTTGCAGGTATTGGGCAAGTCTGTGGGGTAAGCTGTATGATTGTTGCCAATGATGCGACTGTCAAAGGCGGAACATATTATCCCTTAACTGTAAAAAAACACTTACGTGCCCAAGAAATTGCTGAGCAAAATCATCTTCCTTGTATTTATTTAGTCGATTCAGGCGGAGCATTCTTACCTTTACAAGACCAAGTCTTTCCAGACAGAGACCATTTTGGACGTATTTTCTATAACCAAGCACGAATGTCCAGTAAAGGCATTGCTCAAATTGCGGTGGTGATGGGAAGTTGTACGGCAGGGGGAGCTTATGTTCCTGCAATGTCCGATGAAACTATTATTGTGCGTAATCAAGGAACGATTTTCTTAGGGGGGCCACCACTTGTGAAAGCTGCAACAGGTGAAGTGGTGAGCAGTGAAGATTTAGGTGGTGGCGATGTACATACTCGTTTATCTGGCGTGGCAGACCATTTAGCAGAAAATGATGAGCATGCGTTGGCAATTGCTCGCAACATTGTCGCAAATTTAAATAAAAAACCACAACAATTGCCAACCAACTTTAAAGAACCTTTATACGATAGCCAAGAATTATATGGCGTCATTCCAACTGATAGTAAAACACCATTTGATATTCGTGAAGTCATTGCTCGTATTGTTGATGGTTCACAATTTGATGAATTTAAAGCACGTTTTGGCACAACCTTAGTAACAGGTTTTGCCAAACTCTATGGTATGCCTGTAGGCATTATTGCCAATAATGGTATTTTATTCTCTGAATCGGCTCAAAAAGGAGCTCATTTTATTGAATTATGTTGCCAACGCAATATTCCATTGATTTTCTTGCAAAATATTACTGGATTTATGGTCGGTCGCCAGTATGAAAATGAAGGTATTGCGAAACATGGTGCAAAATTGGTGATGGCGGTCGCAACTGCAAATGTCCCTAAATTAACCTTAGTGATAGGGGGGTCATTCGGTGCAGGAAACTATGGTATGTGTGGACGTGCTTATTCACCACGCTTTATGTGGACATGGCCAAACTCACGCATTTCGGTAATGGGGGGAGAGCAAGCCGCAAGCGTACTATCAACCTTAAAACGAGACCAAATTGAAAGCCAAAATGGACAATGGTCAGCAGAAGAAGAAGATGCGTTTAAACAACCTATTCGTGAGCAATATGAACGCCAAGGACATCCTTATTATGCATCGGCACGTTTATGGGACGATGGCGTGATTGACCCTGCACAAAGTCGCCATGTATTAGGCTTAAGTTTGGCCGCTGCCTTAAATGCTCCAATTGAGCCAACACATTTTGGTGTGTTTAGAATGTAAGGAGACATCGTGATGAGTGAAAAAATGATTGAATGCTGTATTGAACAACAAGTTGCAACAGTTTGGCTGAATCGCCCAGAAGTGCATAATGCGTTCAATGCCCAAGTGATTCAAGAACTTCATCAATGCTTTGATGAGCTAAATCAACGTGATGATGTGCGTGTGGTGATTTTGGCTGGAAAAGGTAAAAGTTTTTCTGCAGGTGCAGATTTAAATTGGATGAAACAAGCAGGACAAGCTAGTACAGAAGAAAACCAAGCAGATGCGTTAAAACTTGCTCAAATGTTACACGCATTAGCAACCTTAAAACAACCAACCATTGCACGAGTACAAGGTTCTGCGTTGGGCGGTGGTATGGGCTTAGCATCAGCTTGTGATATTTGCATTGCTACAACCAACGCAAAATTTGCAACATCAGAAGTGCGTTTGGGGCTAGCTCCTTCAACCATTAGCCCTTATGTCATTCGTGCCATTGGTGCACGTCAAGCATCTCGCTATTTTCTTACAGCGGAACGCATTTCAGCAGAACAAGCCAAAGCAATTGGTTTAGTCCATGAAGTCTGCGAACCAGAACAGCTTGATGAAACCGTACAAGCGATTGTTAAGGAGTTATTGTTAGGTGCACCAAATGCACAAAATGCGTCTAAATCCTTAATTCGTTTGGTTAATCATCACGTTGTTGATGATGCGTTATTACAGGCAACGGCTCAACATATTGCCCAAGTGCGTCAAGGTGAAGAGGCTAAAGCAGGATTATCTGCATTTTTAAATAAACAAACACCGCCATGGATTGCAACATCATCATAGGAACAAAGGAGAGCATCAATGTTTAAGAAAATTTTAATTGCGAACCGTGGCGAAATTGCTTGCCGTGTGATTCGTACTGCAAAAAAATTAGGTATTGCAACGGTTGCGGTCTATTCTGATGCTGACCGTCATGCTCAACATGTAAAACTTGCCGATGAAGCCATTTATATTGGAGCATCACAAGTCAGCCAAAGCTATTTGCAAATTGATAAAATTATTTCCGCAGCCGTACAAACAGGCAGTGAGGCGATTCACCCCGGATATGGTTTTTTATCGGAAAATGACCAATTTGCACGTGCTTGTCTAGCACATAACATTTGCTTTATTGGCCCCCCTGTAGATGCGATTCTTGCGATGGGGTTAAAAGCAACATCAAAAGCCTTGATGGAACAAGCAGGCGTTCCTTTAACTCCGGGGTATCATGGTACAAATCAAGACCCACAATTCCTAAAATCACAAGCAGATGCCATTGGTTATCCTGTGTTAATTAAAGCCAGTGCAGGTGGTGGCGGAAAAGGCATGAGTTTGGTCGAACGAGAAGAAGATTTTCTTGATTCATTAAACTCATGTAAACGTGAAGCTTTATCGAGTTTTGGTAATGATGATGTGTTGATTGAACGTTACATTGTCAAACCACGTCATGTAGAAGTGCAAATTTTTGGTGATACGCATGGCAATTATGTGCATTTATTTGAACGAGATTGCTCCGTACAACGTCGCCATCAAAAAGTCATTGAAGAAGCTCCTGCACCTAATATCAGCGAAGAAAAATTAGTTGCAATGCGACAAGCTGCAATTGATGCCGCAAAAGCCGTTCATTATGTAGGGGCTGGGACGGTTGAGTTTATTGTGGAGCAAGACGGCACAGCGTATTTTATGGAGATGAATACTCGCTTACAAGTGGAACACCCTGTAACAGAAATGGTTACAGGTGAAGACCTTGTCGAATGGCAATTGCGTATTGCTTATGGTGAGCCATTGCCTAAATTACAACATGAGCTAAGCTGTCAAGGTCATGCATTAGAAGCCCGTATTTATGCGGAAATTCCAGAGCAAGGCTATCTTCCTGCCATTGGTGAAATTAGTTATCTGCATTATCCAGCACAAAATTCAGCGGTGCGAGTGGATAGCGGTATTGTTCAAGGCGATGAAATTACCACATATTATGACCCAATGATTGCAAAATTGATTGTTTGGGGACGTAATCGTGATGCAGCATTGGTACAAATGCACCATGCCTTAGGGCAATTCCATGTGGATGGTTTAGGTAATAATATTGCATTTTTAGACCGAATTATTCGTTGTGATTCGTTTAAACAGATTGAACTAGATACCAATCTCATTCAGCGTGAAGAACAATTTTTATTATATCCTGATACCACGTTGCAGACACATGATGCGGTGATTGCAGGATTAATTGAATTACTTGCGGAACTCAAAGAAAGTCAAACAGGTCATGTGTGGACAGCACAACCGTTGTGGCGTGTGAATTTGCAAAATCAACAACGTATTCGCCTAGCATATTTAGATGAACGTTTAGACATTAATTTTACCGTACATCAAGAGGGTTATCTTGCACACTATCAAGGGCAAGAGATTTTGATTCAAGGTACATTACTTGATGAACATCATATTGAAATTTTGCTTGATGGGAAAAAACAAGTGTATGCCTTTAACCGTCATGCAGATGGATTAAAGCTGTTTAAACACGCAGAAAGTTTAGCCTTCCATTATGTAAAACCTGATTTCCAACACGCAGAAGAAGACGATGCTGAACATTCACTCAAAGCACCAATGCCGGGGACAATTACTCAAGTCATGGTTTCTGCGAATCAACAGGTTCAGAAAAATGACATTTTACTGACCCTTGAAGCGATGAAAATCGTTTATACGATTCGTGCTCCACAACAAGGCATTGTCCATGAATGCTATTTCCAAGCGGGCGACCAAGTCAAAGCAGGCGATGAGTTGGTGAGTTTTACACCAAGTGAGGGCTAAGCCATGCAAGAACAGATTAAAATTGTGGAAGTTGGGGCAAGAGATGGTCTGCAAAATGAAAAAATGCCATTGACCATTGAACAACGCTTTGAATTAATTCAAGGTTTAGTTCAAGCAGGGCTAAAACATATTGAAGTTGGCTCTTGCGTTTCACCAAAATGGGTGCCACAAATGGCAGGTAGTACCGAGTTATTTGCTCAATTGCCAAAACCAGCAGATATAAACTTTAGTTTATTAACCCCCAATCTCAAAGGCTTTGAAAGTGCTTTGGCGGTTGGTTGTCAAGAAGTCGCCGTGTTTACCGCAGCATCTGAACGTTTTACACAAAAAAACATCAATTGTTCAATTGATGAAAGTTTTGAAAAATTTGCAGATGTGATGGCATTGGCGAAACAACACAATGTCCGTGTGCGTGGTTATGTTTCATGCGTTGTAGATTGTCCATACGAAGGGGCAATTGACCCAAAACAAGTGGCAAAAGTGGCAAAACGTCTGTTTGAGATGGGCTGTTATGAAGTCTCCTTAGGGGAAACCATTGGTACAGCAACGCCCAATCGAGTCAAAACCATGCTTGATGCGTGTTTGAGTGAGTTAGATGCGAGTGTATTAGCAGGACATTTCCATAATACTTATGGTATGGCAATTGCCAACATTTACCAGTCTTTACAACAAGGGATTCGGATTTTTGATTCTTCGGTGGCAGGATTAGGTGGATGTCCGTATGCTAAAGGAGCATCAGGCAATGTTGCAACGGAAGACCTATATTACTTGTTGAATGGAATGGGCTTTAACACAGGCATTGACATTGAACAATTGATTCGTACCAGTCAAGCCATTAGCCAAGTGCTAAATCGTGAAAATCAGTCAATGTTCACAAAAACCTTTACTTTGCCGTGTGCAGGCTAAATTCATCAATCAAAAAAAAATCGTTCTCTTTGGAGAACGATTTTTGTTTAAGATGAATTTTTTTGCCAAACCGACCGAGAAAACGTCCACAATAAAATTACTGCCAAAATTGTACAACTTAACATCATCATTGGCATAATTAGCAAACTACCATTATGTAATTGTGTGGTTAAATAACCAACAGACCCTGCAATTAACGCCTGACAAGACAACATCACACCATTGGCACTTCCGCCTTGTTCCTTAAAAAACTGCATAAAACAGGCTTGCGTATTTGCTCCAATAAAGCCTTGAGTTCCCACAGACATCATTACCAATAAGACAAATAAAGGCAAGGGTGGCATGGTTGAAAACAACACTAACGCAAATAAACACACATTTAACAATAACTGAAACAACAAGCCAAACAATAAAATTTGATGTGGACGAGTATCATGCTTTAATTTCCACGCGGTGATACGATTAAAACTCATCATCGCAATCAGATTTAAGGCAAAGACTAAGGCATAATGCGTTTCACTTAATGCAAAATACTGCATATACACAAAAGGAGATTCTGTTAAAAAACAAAACATTGCCGAAAAACTAAAGGCTTGCACAAATAAAAAGCCAAGAGCAGGGCGAGTTTTAAACACACTCAAATAACGCATCAACACATCATGTCGAATTTGCTTAAATGATTGCGTTTGTTGGGCAACTGCACGTTGGGGCAAATATTTCACTTGTAATAAAAACACCACAAAGGCATAAACTGCTAAAAATACAAAAATTGACCGCCAACCAAACACATGATGCAAGGCAGAACCTAAACTTGGTGCAAGCAAAGGAGCCATCATCATGATTAAACCAATCAAGGCGAACATTTGAGCGGCTTGCTGACCATCATAATAATCTCGTACGATTGCACCGCCCATTGCGGCAATCATTCCTGCTCCAATGGCTTGTACAAATCGAGCCAACATCAACTGTTCAAGGCTATTAATCCATACTAATGCAAACGAACTTAATGCAAAAATCGTTAAGCCAATTAAAACAATCGGTTTACGCCCTTTAATATCAGACGCACTTCCCCCAATTAATAAGCCAATGGCTTGACCAAATAAAAATAAACTTAAATTCTGCTGAATATCAGCACTACTGACCTGTAAACTGGTTGCCATCGACACAACTGCAGGTAAATAAGCATCAATCGCAAAGGGCATAATGGCGGAACTACTTGCAAGTAACCAAGCCATTTGACGTGGAGAAAGTGAAGAAGTCATATGAAAGAAGAATGAAAAAGGAAATAGAAAAGATAATTAAATCAAAAAAGATGAAAAATGATAAGTAAGATTTTGTATAAAAAAGGAAATGTTTGTGCTTAAATGGTGGGTCGTCCGCGACTCGAACGCGGGACCAACGGATTAAAAGTCCGCTGCTCTACCAACTGAGCTAACGACCCATTTAGAAGATTATCATCATGATAAAAAGGAAAGTTCAAATTGATGGTGGGTCGTCCGCGACTCGAACGCGGGACCAACGGATTAAAAGTCCGCTGCTCTACCAACTGAGCTAACGACCCAATCTCTTTGATGGAGCGTATTTTAGCAGATTATTTATAAAATACAAGTAAAATTTTCAAAAAAAAGTGTGTTTGATTATAAAAAATGCAAAATCAATGAAAATATGTGAATAATGTATAAATTATCCACATATTATGGGGAGTAGTGCGTTAAAGTTCAGGGTGTAGGCGTTTCAGTAGTTGTGGTGAAATTGTGCCTTGTACTGAACAGTTGATTTCAGGTTCATAGTTGCCTTGAATAAATAAGGCTTTTTCCACTTGATATGGTTTAACTTCTACACCCATTGCAAAGGATTGATTGACCCATTTTGATGATTTTCGGGTATCTAAAATCATTTGCATATTGCTTAAGCGAACGTCTTGGTAGGCAGTAAAGTTAAATTGTGGTAGTTTGCGAATAGTGCGTTGTAGCGTAGGTTCTTTAGTGGTAAAGCCCCAAAAATAGTAAGAGTTAAAATGATTTATATCATCTTGTGTAAATTCCATATCTTTAGCATCGGCTCGTGTAAAGTGGTAGCCAGTAAGTGTAATGCCTTGAATGGTGATTGGGGTTTTAAATTCAACATAATGGAAACCATTGCCTAATAATGGCGTATCAAAATAGGCAAGGTTGCCTTTTTCAATCAAGCTCACATGGTTGCTCAAATGTTGTTGATGTTGTTTCAGCCATTGGAAAAAACTTAAATCGCATTGTGCAAATTTTTGGAAAAATTCTTGTTCAAATTTTTCAAATGATGTGTTTGCTCCGCCATGAACGCTGAATGCAAGTAGAGTTGCTCCAATGACGGTGCGTGTAAACCATGTGTTTGTATTGTTCATTTTTTGCTCCTGCTTTTAATGGGAAAAAGCCGTTCATGAGAACGGCTTTTGTTGATTATTTCACTAATTTGAGTAGTTTTTCAGTTTGTTTTGCTGAATAGCTATAAGCACTTGAATACCATAAATCAAGATGTTCAAGCGTTAAGCCTTTTAGATGTTCAAGGCTTAGCGTTCCTTGTTGTTGTGCAAGGTAGGCTTTACCAAGAATATCTGCCATTTGTTTAAGCTGTTTTTTCTGTTCAGCTGTCAATTTTTCGCCATCTTCTGGGTAGCTGTCAAACTCTTCTACAGCATTCTCATAGTAGTAGTGAGCAAAAATGGCATCTGCTGTTTTGAGTTTTTTGGCGATGGCGACATCTTCACTTGAAACGCTCTGTTCTTCGATGATTTCTTCAACAATTTCTGCAACATCAATCCCAAGCGTATTAAACATTTGCTCGCTGGTATCAAGTTTATGTTTTTTCTCAAGGGCTTGAATTTGTTTCACTTGTTCAGCGGTTGGGTGATAGTATTTTTCATCTGCATAGCTATAAGCATAAACGCGAGCAATCTCTTGTAAGTCTTGTGCAGAAACTTTATTTATTAACTCTGGAAATTCTTCACTTAAGCTGGCAATAAAGGCAGCTGCATAGGCAGTTTCATAGGATTTGCTGTTTAAATAAGCAGTTTTTGCTAAATGTTCAGCAAGGTCGCCATTTTGAGCACGTTGGATGTAACGTGAATAACTGCTATTTACTTCTTCTGCAAGTGGGTGTTCTTGGATTGGTTTGGCATTGGCTAAATGTTTTGGTGCGGTCAGGTTGGCTTTACCATAGTTGCTAATGGTCGATTGATAACGCACATTGCCTTTAAAATGAATATCTGCAAGATGATTATCAAGGTTAAGCTGAATGGTATTGTGCAATAATCGACCTTGAGCATCTAGAGTAACATCAAAAGTCATTGGTAATGTTTTGGTAGGTACCGTTGATTGAATGATACCTTGATGTTGTCTAAAAATATTGGTGAGTTCTTGACCGCTGGTTAATTGACCTTTGTCATAAGCCTTAAAGGTGGTATAAAATTCCCCTTCAGTATTTAAGATATCAGTCATCATTTTGATAAAAGCAGGTTCTTTGGTGTCTTTACTGTCTTTTTCTGCGGTTGCTGGTTTGGTAAATAGGCTTGAACCATATTCATAGCGACATTGTGTAAGCAGACCGAATGCTGTTTTTTGAGCAATCATTTGTTCACATTGTGCTTGAGTTAAACCTGTTTCATCGGTATCTGTAACATATTTCGGGTCTGGTTGTTGTGATTTTGCTGGGTTTTGAGCTTTCGATGCTTCTACAGCTTCCACCGCCGTTTCTGCTTTAGCAGAAGGTTTAGTCGTTGCATCTGCTTGACTTAATTGCTCATAATGTTGATTGATTAACTCTTGCATTTGCAGATAATCATCAAAGAATTTTGCATTTGCTGATTGGTTTTCTGATTGATTTTGCTTGTTATTGGTTTTTGAAATATCTTCAACGAGTTTATCAACGTTGATGATTTTTTCCATATAACTTTCATTGATATAATCAAAGACGGCACTTTTGACAATCAAGGCTTCAAGCGATGTATGTAAACGGATTTTTTCAACGGCACCTTGTTTACGTTCTTCTTCGCTTGGTGCAAGTTGCTCAATACGTTCATTGGCAATTAAATGCTCAAAATATGGACTATTGGCTGCTTTTAAATATTCCACAAGTGCTTTGATGTCAATATTTTTCTTAATATCATCTTTATATTGAGCAAAATCATAGTAATAGCTTTGATGTAACTTTTGCGTTTTCTCTGGAAGATGTTGCAACTGTTTTGGCTCAAAAGCATTAAGATAGATACGAGATTGATTAAAATCTAACACCAATGGATAACGTGCTTGAACTAAGGCATTTGTGCCTTCATATTTGGTTAAAAATTCTAATTGGAACAATTTTTTACGATAATCCACGCCCCCATGATAGGTGATTTCAGCATTATTGGCAAAACGAGAGAAATAACTCAACGCATAATCAATTTCTTTATTGGTTGGTGCTGATGTGTAGGATAATTGTTCAAATAACGCTTTTTTCTCTTCTTCCGTTAATTTAAGTTGATTTAAACGCAAATATTGTTCAATGACCGCTTTTTGAGCAGAAATATCCTGTGTTGCGGTAGTGGTTGGAGCAGTTGATTTGATGTCAAGATTGCTGTTAATGTATCCAGAAATATTAAAATTAGGTTGTTGATAGATACTATTGAGAGCTTGCGTGGCTTTGGTATCAAGCGATGGAGCAGTTCTGCTTTGTGGTTGAATGGCAACATTGGCACATGCTGTTAAAATGAATGAACATATACATAAACTAAGATATTTTAAACGCATCATCGTTCCTAAAGTGTTGATATAAATTGGTATCATTTTGACACAAACGAATAAAAAATGCTACATTTTAGGCATACTTTCTTCTTGATCTCAAAGAAAGAACAAATCATGTATTCACAAAAATAATGGACTAATTAGCCGAGATGACATTTTATTTTGTATGAAATATCAATGTAAAAGCTGAAGAATGGTGCATAATAACAACATCTTTTTTAAAATGATGAGGGTATCCTGACATTTCGTATTTGCAATTAAAAAAGAGATAAATCGCAGATTTTCAAGGAAAATTATGTAGTTAATATTGCAATATTAACAAATAATTTGACGAAGAAAATCAAGATTTAGCCATTTTTAATGCAAAAACGCCATTTTATTTCTAAATTATCGCTCAATCATCAGTAGTGTTATGAAGTGTCAGGATACCCTAACTAGGATTGACCATTATGCCAGCATACAAAGCCCCTTTACGAGATGTTCGTTTTTTAATGAATGAAGTGCTTGACTATCCAGCACACTATCAAACCTTAAGTAATGCCGATGTAACTGACCCTGAAACTGTTGCCATGGTGTTGGATGGTGCGGCAGAATTTTGCGAAACGGTGCTTGCTCCATTAAATCAAAGTGGTGATGAAGAAGGCTGTCATTTTGAGAATGGTGAAGTCAAAACACCAAAAGGCTTTAAAGAGGCGTATGACCAATTTGTCCAAGCAGGTTGGCAGGGCTTAGCTTATCCTGAAGAATTTGGCGGACAAAATTTACCAACATCGCTCAACTTAATGAAAGCGGAAATGATGGGGACTGCAAACTGGTCATTCCAAATGTACCCAGGGTTGAGCATTGGTTGTATGAATACCATCATGCAATTTGGTTCAGACGCTCAAAAACAAACCTATATGCCACATTTGGTTGCTGGGACGTGGTCAGGCACGATGTGTTTGACTGAACCACAATGCGGAACAGATTTAGGACAGGTCAAAACCAAAGCAGAACCGCAAGCCGATGGAACGTATAAGATTACTGGCACAAAGATTTTTATTTCTGCAGGTGAGCATGATTTAACCGAAAATATCATTCATATTGTATTAGCACGTTTACCAAAAGCACCTTCAGGTACAAAAGGTATTTCCTTATTTATTGTACCAAAATTTATCCCAACCGCAGATGGCGGAATCGGTGAGCGTAATAGCGTTACTTGTGGTTCGATTGAACATAAAATGGGAATCCGTGCATCTGCAACCGCTGTTTTAAATTTTGAAAATGCAACAGGCTATTTAATTGGCGAGAAAAATAAAGGTTTGCATGCAATGTTTACCTTTATGAATACCGCACGCATTGGCACGGCGATTCAAGGTGTGGCTCATGCTGAAGCATCTTTCCAAGGGGCGTTAGCGTATGCCAAAGAGCGAATGTCAATGCGTGCAATTTCAGGGGCAAAAGAACCAGATAAAGTCGCTGACCCAATTATTTGCCATGCAGATGTTCGCCGTATGTTATTAACCCAAAAAGCGATTGCAGAAGGCGGTCGTGCAATGATTTATCATGCGGCAAAATTAGCAGATAAAATGACCGATGCTTTGAAAAAAGGTGATACAACGGCATTTGAACAAGCCGATGATGAATTAGGATTTTATACTCCAATTTTAAAAGCCTTCTTGACGGAATTGGGCTATGAAGCGGCAAATTTAGGTGTACAAGTCTATGGCGGTCATGGCTACATCAAAGAGTGGGGCATGGAACAAATCGTGCGTGATGCTCGCATTTCAACCTTATATGAAGGGACAACAGGTGTACAAGGTTTAGACTTTTTAGGACGTAAAGTGTTATTGTCATCTCGTGGGAAAGTCGTGGCAAATTATACCGCTGAAATCTTAAAATTTGCAGGACAACACGCATCAAATAAATATTTGCGTAGTTTTTCATGGGATTTAACCAAAGTATGTACACAATGGGGCTATTTAACCACACGCATTGTGTTAATGGCTCGCAAAGACCGTGAAATTGTGGCGAGTGCGGCGGTTGATTATCTGATGTTTTCAGGTTATGTGATGATGGCGTATTTCTGGGCTCAACAAGCGGTGATTGCATCAGAGAAATTAGAAAAAGGTGATGGGCAAGAAACGCCAGAATTTTATAAAGCAAAAATTAAAGTGGCTCGTTTCTACTTTGAACGCTTATTGCCACGAGCTCAAGCTCATGCTGATGCGTGTATTTCTGCACCAAAAGTGTTGTTATCTTTAGCGGAAGAGCATTTTAGCTTTGATTATTAATGGATAATCTTATCCTTAAATACTGTTCTATATCATCATGATATAGAGCAGTTTTTTATTTGATTTAATTTTCAACAAAAAATGCGTCTAAATCAGACGCATTTTTAACTCAAGCAGATAAATTATTGGCTAACGCAAGTTGTTGTTGCAGGTGAGCCATGAATTCCTTTATATGAAAATACAGCTTGATTGCCTTTTTCATGCCATTCACCGCCATAACCAAACAACCCAGATGTACTCACATAACGAGCCCCAGATGCTGATGGTGCAAGGGTTAATGTCGCTTGATAGTTTTGTGCTGAATGTTGCATCGATAACTGAATTTGTTCAGCTGTTAAATGTTTAATGTGAACTGTTGAACCTAATTCAGGACAATTAAAGGCACGAGTATGTTGTGAAACCGTTGTATTTTGAGTCGCCGTTGATGATGTTGCTGGCGTTGTGGCTGTTTTACCTGTGGTATTTTTTGTGGTTGTACAACCAACTAAGGCTAACGCAACGACAACCGAACTGATAAGAAGTTTTGCATTCATATTAAATCCCCATTATTTAAACATTACACAAAAAATCTATAGGATGAGTTTAAAAAAGAATTGTGAAAATGACAAGGAGATTTAGCGAGATTATGTAACTACTTCTTCACATTGTATCCTATAAGACAAATGTTTTTTTAAGGCTCAATGCCTTGCATATCATCATAATACCATGTTTCTAAAAGCATGACAGCGACCATACTATCCGCTGAAATACGTTTTGCTCGTCCTTGTTCATGATAATATGCCAACTGTTCTCGTGCATTTCGTGTGCTTAAACGTTCATCAATCATCAAGGTTTGAATGTTGGTTTGATGACGTAATCGCCGTGCAAATTTTCTAGCACGCAAGGAAAGTTCGGACTCACTATCGTCCATATTGAGCGGTAAGCCCACTAAAATTAAATCAGGTTGCCATTGTTTAACAATTTTAAGTAAATTATCCCAGTTTGGAATGCCATCACGCACCGGAAATAAAGGTAATGGATTGGTACTATGAATTAATTTTTGACCAACGGCAATCCCCAGTTTTTGCGTACCAAAATCAAACGCCATGATACATTGATTGTTATTTTGTTCAAGCATGACCGACATCTTCCACAAGCCATAAACGATTAATTTTTGCTTTTTCGTAACTTGCGTCCCAACGCTGTTCATAAGGTAAATCGAACAGTAAATCCATATCACTTGGGCAAGTGTACCAATCACCACGGGCAATTTCTTGTTCTAATTGATTTTTTTTCCAACTACAATAACCAAGAGCAAATTGATAATGTTTTACTTGATTTTGAGCAATGGCATCTAAAATATCTTTACTGGTGGTTAAGCAAATATTTTCACCAATGGCGGTCGATGATTGCCAATGTGGTTGCCCTGTATGTAAGATAAAACCCGCTTCAGGGCGGACGGGCCCCCCAACTAAGACAGGGTGTGGGTGAAGATAATCATGTGCAATGTCTAAATCGCTAAATAATTGTTTAATATCTAATTTTGCAGGACGATTAATCACCAATCCATACGCCCCTGCTTGATTGTGTTGGGCAATATAAATCAGCGTTTCAGTAAAAAAAGGGTCATCCATGCTTGGCGATGCGATTAGACATGAATTTTTAAGTGAATATTTCAAAACAAAAATCCAACGTTTAGATTTAGGGAAAGAATCCTATTGTAACATAAAATGATGATGGAAAGGCGAACGCATGATATTGTTTATTTAGACAACAAATGACATTCGCTCAAAGATTCCAGTAGTTTGGCTTTTGACAATATGTCCTAATTTGGTGTTGAAAATTTTAGCTGGCGTAATTGTTTTGCGTGTTGCAAGGTTGTTTCATTTAATTCAACACCGCCTGTCATACGAGCTAACTCTAAAATCCGCTGTTCTTCATCAAGCTGAATGATGGTACTGCTTGCAGGGTCAGTTTGCAATTTTTTCACCAATAAATGTTGGTCAGATTGTCCTGCCACTTGAGCTTGATGGGTGATACATAAAATTTGGACGTGTTTGGCAAGACTTGCCAATAATCGCCCAACAATTTCCGCTGTACCACCACTAATGCCCACATCAATTTCATCAAACACTAAAACTTCTGCTTCAGTTTTTTCTGCATTCATCACTTGCATAACCAAGGCAATGCGTGATAATTCACCCCCTGATGCAATCCGTGCCAAAGGTTGTGGCGGAATGCCTTTATTGGCACTAAATAACAGTTGAATGGTGCTTAAACCATCAGCATTCGGCTGTTCTAAAGGTTCAAATTTAAATTCAAAACGAGCTTCAGGCAACGCAAGTTGTTTAACGTGTTCGGTCAGTTGTTGAGCGAGTGGAATAGACGCTTGCTGACGAATAGTATCTAAATGACGTGCTTGCTCAAAGAAAGCTTGTTCCGCACGTTTTACCTGTTCGGCTAAATCTTCAGGATTTTCTAAGGCGTGTAGTTGCTCTAATTCTGCTTGCCATGCAGAAAACTCTTCTTTGAGCAATTCTGGCTGGGTACGATATTTACGTGCCAAACGATGGAATTGCTCTAAATAACCATTTAACTCGTCCATACGTTCAGGGTCAAAACTTTGACTATCTGCAAAATCACGCAATTCACCTACAGCATCACTTAACTCACTTTGAGCATTGAGTAAGGCAGAATAAATATTGGATAATTGCTCACTACGACCACTATGCGACTCAAAACGGCGAATTAAGCTCGACAGTTCCGATAAAATATTTTGTTCTGCTTCATCAAGCACATAAATGCCTTGTTGGCAATCGTGCATAATACTTTCATGATGGCTGATACGGTCAAACTCTTGCTCAATCTCACTATAATTGATCGCAATAATCTCTTGTAATTCATCAATTTGTAATTGTAACGTTTCCATACGTTGCAAACGTGTTGCCTGTAACTGAATCGATTCTTGATGTTGGCGAATAGTTTTTTGCCAATGTTGATAAGCATGACGGACAGCTTGAGCCGTTTCACCAAATTGACTATAACGGTCTAACCATTGCCGTGGATAAGGCGGGTCTAATAACTGTTGCTGACTATGTTGGCTATATAATTGAACCAACAATCGCCCTAATTCTCGCAATTCCGTTAAACTACTTGGACGACCATTAATCCATGCTTTACTACGCCCTGTTGCAAAAATCACACGGCGTAAATGAATCTCACCTGAACCATCATCTAATTCATGTTGAGCCAGCCATTCTGCTTCAGGACTGCCATCTTTAAAACTAAATACCGCAGTAACATCGGCTTTTTCAGTATCATAACGCACATAATTACTATCGACACGTTCACCCAAACAGGCAGATAAGGCATCAAGTAATAACGATTTTCCTGCCCCTGTTTCACCGGTCAGCACATTAAATCCTTGATGAATATCAAGGCTTAAACGTTCAGCAAGTGCAAAATTAATTAAGGTAAGATGAGTGAGCATGATGATGTCCAATGGTCAAGGAAGTCATATTTTAAAATAAAATGTTGAGAAAAACATCTAGTAGATTGATTGTTCTCTACAATTTAATTAAACTTTATTCTTTCAATTTTTAAATGGAGCAACCACATGGCAACAGTTCAATTTGATAATGTTACCGCATTGACCAAATCAAATGTTTATTTTGGCGGATTATGCGTAAGCCACGCCATTGTTTTAGCAGATGGCACACGCAAAACTTTAGGCGTATTATTACCAAATCCAACAGGTGAAAATTTAGTATTTAATACTCAAGTGGCAGAGCGTATGGAACTGACTTCAGGCGAATGTTGGGTCAGTATTGCAGGCGGTGAAGTACAACACATTGTTGCAGGACAACATTTTGATGTGCCAGCAAATAGCCAATTTAGTGTTGAGTTAAAAGACGTTGTCGATTATATTTGCCATTATCTTGATTAATTTTAAGACAGCATAAAAATCGTATTGTTTAACAACGATACGATTTTTTTATAAAATGATAAGAAAAAAAGATATTCCAAAAAACCATCAAATACATAGAAAACCGCCAAGATAATGAATTTTTTGTTAGTCTTACAACAATTTGGGAGATTGCTATTAAATCTGCCTTAAAAAAGCCCAATTTTTATTACAAAGCAAAATCATGCTAAAAAATGCACAAAAAGTTGGTATTCAAATTTTACCAATTACTACTGACAATGTCATAGGCGTGGCAGATTTACCCTTGGTTCACAAAGACCCTTTTGACCGTTTATTGATAGTACAAGCCAAACAAGGCAATTTACAGCTATTGACTGCGGACAATGCCATTTTGCAATACAATCAACCGTTTATTTTGAACACACAATCTCTATAATTCATTCCAAAAGTTATCAATTTTATAAAAAATTTCTGTCATTTATCATAATATTCTCTACTTGGTTTTATAACAAATCTCCATCAGCAAAAAAACGCAAAATCTTTGGGTTACAAAAATTTTGCGTTTTTAAATTTTCAAAAATTCGTTAAATTAGGTAAAATATTGGTCAAGGTCTTCTTCATCATAAGCCTGAACCAATTCTTCATAATTCAAAGTGAGACTTTCGTCAAACATAACTTGAGGCAACTCTCCTTCTACAAACTCTTCTTTGCTTATATAACTTACTTCATCTGGTTGGTATTTATTTATTTCTTTCTCTAAGGCGTTTTTGGTATCTTCATCAAGACTTCCAACCACGATAACTTCATGAATATTACCCCATTCTGAAATCATAGAAAGAGTTGTTAGGGATTCTTCACAGTTAGGTTTTACAAAAACTTGTACAAGAGCAGACATACTATCTCCTATCCTTTGTCTATTAAGTTAAAAAGTAAAATGCTTGCTCATTTTACCCCCCACACCCAAAAAAGCAATAGCCTGTCAATTTATTTTTTTGTAAAACTGAGGTTATGGCTGATTGTTTTGACAATTCAAGGACAAATACAAAACATCAAAATACTCTAAAATTAACAATAATTCCAAAAAGTTATCAAATTAATAAAAATTATAAATTATATTTATGTTTTTATTGTTGTTATAATGGTATCATTAAGCAAGCAAGATAAA